>CAWVYN010000133.1:0-2927 GCA_963934425.1 uncultured Flavobacteriales bacterium
CTTTTCCATAGCCTGTCATAGATTGTATCATCTTATAAAATTTTTACAAATTTATGAAAGTTTCTCTCTTCTTTCCTTTAAGGAGCGAACACTTACCAAATAAATGCCTAAAAAGATAAGAATAGCTGCTATAATTTTTTGGCCATCTAAACTGTCAGAACCCCAAGAAATAGCAAAAAATGTAGCTAAAATGGGTTGTAAATAAATATAAATACTCACAGTGGTTGGCCTCAGTTGTTTTAGGGCTGATGAATTAAGTAAATAGGCAATAAATGTAGTACAAACCACTACAAAAACAATCTCCCAATAAATATTAGATGGAATAATTTCCCATTTTACATCCGCTAAATTATTAAATCCGAAAGGAATCACATACAAAAGTCCAAAGCCAAAAACATAAAACATAACGGTAATCGGGTTGTATTTTCCCATCATTGGTTTTACAATCACCAAATACAAGCCATAACTCACCGCATTAATAAAAACAAACAAATTCCCTAATTGATGATTCGATGAAAAGTTAATACTCCCTCCTTTTAGAATCAGCATAAAAGCGCCACATAATCCTAACAAAATTCCGGCTCCTTTTCTAAAAGTAAGTGCTTCTTTCATAATTAGGAAAGAGAGAAAAATTACCAAAATTGGGCTGGTTGTCATTACTATTGCTGCATTTATTGGAGTGGTTAAATTCAGCCCTTCAAAAAACAAGAGTTGATTAATTGCTACTCCAAAAATCCCGCATATTGCAAGGCGAAAAATATCTTTTTTGTCTACTTTCTCATTTATAAACAAAAAATAGCTAATAGCAAATAAAGATAATGCACCAATAACTCTTAATAAAATAAATCCAGAGGGTGCAATAAACTCAGGCATTACATCCTTTGCAAAAGTGTAATTGATAGCGTATATTAAATTTGCTATTAATAATGCAATGTGTGCTAAAAGTGTTTTCTTCAACTTATTAATTTTCAGCAAAAGTAAAATTAAATTCTGCAAATTTTGATAGCTTTGCTCTGTATAAATCAAATACAATTATAAAGATGAAATTCGGAACAAAGACCATACATGCAGGGCAAGAATTCGATCCGACTACTGGCGCAATCATGACCCCAATCTATCAAACTTCTACTTATGTTCAAGCTTCTCCTGGAGATCATAAAGGCTATGAATATTCTAGAACTGGCAACCCAACCCGAAATGCTTTAGAGCAAAATTTAGCGGCTTTGGAAAATGGGGAGAATGGCCTTTGTTTTGGGAGTGGCCTTGCCGCAATTGATGCCATTATAAAACTATTATCTCCTGGAGATGAGGTGATCTCAACCAATGATTTGTATGGAGGAACTTATAGGATTTTTACGGAAATCTTTGAAAATTACGGAATCAAATTTCATTTTACTGGGATGGATGAGGCTAAAAAAATAGAACCCTTAATAAATGAAAACACTAAAATGCTTTGGGCGGAAACACCAACCAATCCCATGCTCAATATTATTGATATCAAAAAATTAGGGGAAATATCAAAAAAACATCAATTGATTTTTGTAGTGGACAATACTTTTGCTACTCCTTTTCTGCAAAGGCCATTGGATATTGGAGCTGATATTGTGATGCATTCGCTTACCAAATACATGGGAGGCCATTCTGATGTTGTGATGGGTGCGGCAATTTGTAAAGATAAAATTCTAGCTGAAAAATTATACACTATCCAAAATTCTTGTGGAGCAGTTCCAGGACCAATGGATTCTTTTTTGATATTAAGGGGAATAAAAACTCTGCACCTTAGAATGCAAAGACATTGTGAAAACGGAAAAATAATTGCTGATTTCTTGCAAAATCATCCAAAAGTTGAAGAAGTATATTGGCCAGGGATTCAGACACACCCAAACCATGAGGTAGCTAAAAAACAAATGAATGATTTTGGAGGAATGGTATCTTTTAATCTAAAAGGTAATAAATTAGCAGATGCTATTAAAGTAGTATCAAATACTCATTATTTTACTTTGGCTGAAAGTTTGGGTGGAGTGGAATCTTTAATAGGACATCCTGCAAGCATGACACATGCCGCAATTCCAAAAGTAGAAAGAGAAAGAACAGGAGTAGTAGATTCTTTAATACGACTAAGTGTTGGGATAGAAGATATAGACGATTTAGTAGCCGACCTAGAAAACTCCCTTAATAAATTATAATTGCAAAAAGTAGCGCTGATAACTGGTACAGGAAGTGGTATTGGTAAAGCTCTGGCTGAATTACTCCTTTCTGAAAATTATCTTGTTTTTGGATATTCTAGAACAAATCAAATTGAAAATAAGAATTTTACTTTTACTACAATTGATTTAAGTAATCTGCAAGAAGTGCAAAAATTGCAATTTCCAGATTTTGATGTTACTTCTAATGTATTGCTTGTAAATAATGCAGCAACTATTGGAAGTATTCTCCCATTAGATAAAAAGGAAACAACTGATATTATTAATGAATATCATCTCAATTTAATAACACCAACTCTATTAAGTAGAAAATTCATTTCTACTTATACTGCTAATCAAAAACTAATTATTCATATAGGTTCAGGTGCGGCTAATAGCCCAATTCCTTTTTGGAGCACTTATTGCGCTACAAAATCTGCACTAGATATGCTTACTAAAGTAATTACGGAAGAAAAGCACAAAAATTTAACTGTATTCTCAGTGCATCCAGGAGTAGTTGATACTAATATGCAAAAGGAAATAAGAGAATCTGATGCAAATTCTTTCCCTTTACATCAAAAATTTGTGGATTATTATACCAATAAAGAACTGTTTTCTACAATTTTCGTTGCTCTCAAATTACTCCAAATTATCCAAAAAAAGGACAATTTTGAGGAAATTATTCTGAATTTGAGAGATTTTAAATAATCTCTTAAAAAAAAGCCTATATTTAACTATATTTAG
>CAWVYN010000134.1:0-2896 GCA_963934425.1 uncultured Flavobacteriales bacterium
AGGGTTTATTCTCTTTTCAATTCCAATAATAATGCAGAAAGCAATAGTACTACATGGAGAGTTTTTGGTAAGTTAACTCAAAAGTTTGGCTCTCAAGAGGCAGATGATGAAGAAAGTGCTTCCGCCATCAAAAATGCTTTCTTTACTATTCAAGGAGATTATACTAGAAATCAATATACTACACAAGACGATTCTCATAATGATAATATTTTCGATTATGGTTATGTAGGGAAATTCAATACCTACAAAGAAAACATCTACAATTCAGGCACTATATATGATACAACAAGAAATCAGTATTTTTCAGGACAAATACATTCAGGATGGACGGATACTCTATATACCTTTAAAGCTGGAAACTTAAACCCAGACGCTGCTATTTATACAGACAAATATTTTGATATGTTTACAGATTATGGGATGACTTCATATATTGATGGTTATGGTATGGATGGTGTTATCCGTACACCACTTGATTTGCAAGGAGTAGGCCTTAGAAACGGTGAGCGTTCTCAGTCTATTTATTCTCTTTGGTACCCTTTTGGTAGAGAATACAATTATTATGGCTATTCCTATTATAGTCAAACCACTTTTAAAGCTTCTGGTTCTGCCGATATTAAAGATCATGAATTTTCTTTTGGTATGGAATATGAACAAAGAACAGATGCAGCTTGGGGAGTAAACCCTGTTGGACTTTGGGGCTATATGCGACAATTGACCAATAAGCACCTTACCCAATTAAATTTAAGGGAACCTGATCCTGAATTTGATGAAAATGGCATATTTAAAGATACAGTTAATTTTGATCGGCTATATGTAGCAGAGGAACAATCATTTTTTGATTTAAACTTAAGAAAGGAATTAAAATTAGATGTAGACAATGTAGACTGGATTGATGTTGATTCTTATGGTCCGGACAGGTTTGATTTAAGCATGTTCTCTGCTGACGAACTTTTAAACAATGGCGGTTCTTATGTATCCTATTATGGTTACGATTATTTAGGAAACAGACATGCAAGTCAACCTACATTTGAGGATTTTCTAACTAAAAAAGTTAACGGAAATTACACCAGACCAATTGCCGCTTTCCAGCCCATTTACAGTGCCGGTTATGTGCAAGACAAATTTGCCATTGAAGATTTGATTTTCAATGTGGGTTTAAGGATAGATAGATATGATGCAAATCAGCCAGTACTAAAAGACAAATATTTACTATACGATACTTATGCGGCAAGTTCTGATAAGGCGAGAGCATTGGGTAGCTTGTCTCAGTTCGGAAAGGATCATTATGTATATGTAGATGATATTGCAACACAATCTTCTATTGTTGGGTACAGAAAAGGAGATACTTGGTATGATGCAACTGGTGCTGAAATTTCTACTCCTGATATACTAATAAATGCTGCTGGAGGAAAAATCGCGCCAATGGTAAAAAATTCTTTGGCTGCTGTAAATGGAGATTTAAGCACAGCTGCTTTCAAAGATTACGATCCGCAAACCATTATTATGCCAAGAATTGCTTTCTCTTTCCCAATTTCTGATGAAGCACAGTTCTTTGCTCACTATGATGTGCTTACACAAAGGCCTCCAGAAAGAAGCCGTTTCAACCCAACTCAATACTATTTCTTAGAGCAAAACATTGGTGGTTTACTCAATAATCCAGATTTGAAACCAGAAAAAACAGTAGATTATGAAATTGGATTTGCTCAAACGCTAAGTTTAAAATCTGCTATAACTATTTCTCTTTTCTACAAAGAATTAAGAGACATGATACAAGTAATGAATTTGCCTGGTGCATACCCTGGAAGATATATGACAATGCAAAACTTAGATTTTGGTACAGTAAAAGGTTTGTCAGTTGCTTTTGATTTAAGAAGAACTAACAATGTAAGTTTAACAGCAAACTATACTCTTCAATTTGCAGATGGAACAGGTTCTTCGGCAACTTCTGGTTATAGTTTGGCTAATACTGAGCAACCAAATTTAAGAACTATGACACCACTTTCTTTTGATCAAAGACATGCAATATCTGTTTCTGTTGATTATCATTATGGGCATGGAAAAGATTATAATGGTCCAATTCTATTTGGTAAGAAAATTTTGCAAAGCGCTGGATTTAACGCAATCATTTCAGCCGGTTCAGGTACGCCTTTTAGCAAACAATCTAATGTTACCCAAGAGGCGGCTTTTGGTATTAATGACCGTTCTACTTTAGAAGGAACGCTTTACGGTTCTCGTTTACCTTGGCAATCAAGGGTAAGCACCAAGATCAATAAAGAATTTGAGATTAAGTGGAACGATAGAAAACGCTCGCATATAAATGTGTACTTGCAAGTACAAAACTTATTCAACACTAAAAATATAATAAGCGTATACAGGGCAACTGGTAATCCGGAAGATGACGGTTACCTTTCTGCTTCTGCTTCTCAGAATGAGATTAATACCAAAAACGATCCAGAATCTTTTGTAGATCTGTACGAAATAAAAGTAAATAATCCTTCCCATTTCTCTTTGCCAAGGATGATGAACTTAGGATTAACCATTAGCTTCTAAATTATTAAATAAATGAGTTTAAAGAAAAATACAATATTCATGAAAAATAAAGTAAAACAACTTTTTGCTATTTCGCTTATTTTTATCTGTACTAATGCTTTAGCTAAAGAAAATGTAACCTATCCTGGAATGAGTAATAGCGTACTAACAAAAATAGCTGCAGGTTGTGCCGCTTCCACTTCACAAACTGATTTGGATGTGAATAATGTAAGGGCTACCATTTTAGGAGGTGGCGATATGTGGTGGGATCTCAATGATGCGCAATACGAAATTCCAAAAGGAGGGCTTAAAAACTCTTTATTTGCGGGAGCACTTTGGATTGGAGGAGTAGATAATGGAGGAC
>CAWVYN010000135.1:0-2879 GCA_963934425.1 uncultured Flavobacteriales bacterium
ACTTCTCAAGGGATACCAGTAATTGCATGCAAGTGTAAGGTGTGCACATCTGATAATCCAAAAGATAATCGACTTAGAACATCAGTACTTATTGAAGTGGAAAACCAAACTATTGTAATTGATACCGGTCCTGATTTCCGTCAGCAAATGTTGAGAGAAAATGTACAGAAGTTAGATGCTATTGTATTTACTCATCAACATAAGGATCATGTAGCCGGCTTGGATGATGTAAGGGCATTTAATCATAAATTTCAAAAGGATATGGACCTCTATTGTACTACAGAAGTAGAGGAGGCGCTGATTAGAGAATTTCCTTATGTTTTTTCTAACTACAAATATCCAGGAGTTCCTGAAGTAAAAATTCACAATATCAAAAATGAGCCTTTTATAATTGGAGGAGTAGAAGTACTTCCTATCAAGGCATTACATTATAAATTATCCGTATTTGGCTATCGAATAAAGGATTTTGTGTATTTAACGGATATTAGCTCTATTACTGAAAAGGAAAAAGAGAAGATGAAAGGTGCAAAAGTAATTGTATTGGATGCGCTTAGGAAAACCCCACATATCTCTCATCTAAGCATGCAGCAAGCAGTTGATTTGTTAGAGGAATTACAACCCCAAAAGGGCTATCTTATTCATATCAGTCATTTGATGGGCTTACACAATGAAGCAATAAAAGAATTACCTAATTTTATAAAACCAGCACATGACGGATTAATTCTTAAACTTTGAACGAATAAGAAATAACAGAAAATTTGGCTTGCGCTTATTTTCATTACTTAAATTATGGTAAATTGCAAGCCAATTAAAAACAAAAAAATAAAATGAAGAAGACAACTATTATCTGTATCATTCTGACGCTATCCGTATCAGTATTTGCTTATGAAAATCATGGGCATGATGAGTATGAGGTTCGCTACATCAAAGAGCAAATTACGACTGATATTACATTGCAACAAACATTAAGAGAGCAAAATGCTTGGCAGTATTTTCTTAGCAATCATCCGCATTGGTTTGTGAATTTTAATCAGTTTAACTTAAAGCCGCATAGGGCTTATGGCGAGCCAATTGATTTGCTAACTGGCAATTCAACAGCAGATAAGGTAATGCACTTTATTACTGATGAGCTTTCGGGTTTTAATATTCCTATTGCCGATATTTCCCTTTTGGATCTAAGAGAAAATGAGAAATATAAATATTTGGATTTTTATCAAACTTATAACGGATTGAAAGTGCATGATAGCAGATTGTATGTAAAAACCACAAAAGACGATAAATTAGTAACTTTTGGTTTGGATGTATTCTCAGATATCAATTTAAGCATTCTACCAACTATTTCAGAAAATGATGCAATAAGTAGTGCTACTTTTGGTATTGTAAATACTTTCACTAATGCTATTGTAAAAAAAGATTTGAAAATTCTTCCAATTCCAGAGCACAATAAATATACTCATCATCTTATTTATGAAGTTGAATTTGAAACTACTATAAGTATTGGCCCAGCAAAATACCTTTGTTTTGTAGATGCCAATACAGGAGAGTTGTTAATGCGAAAGAATACCATTCTGTTTGAAACACCTCCACCAGCAACCGTGCATGTTGAGTCGAATCTATATGCTGTGCAACCTTATATTCCAACAACAGTGGAAAATTTGGTGAATTTAAGAGTTTATGTAAATGGGACAAGTTATTATACGGATCAAAATGGTGACCTTTCCCTTTCTGCAAATGTAGGGAATAATGTCTATTATGGTTTGGAAGGAAGATGGTCAAAAGTAGAAACAGGAGGAACCACACCAAGTATTAATACTACTTTGGGAGCTACCAATAACATATCTTTTGATAATGATGCTACTTCACAAGAACGATCAGCTTATTATCATGTGAATATAGTACATGACTATTTAAAAACCATTTTTCCTACATTCACAGGATTGGATTTTGCTATGACTACAAATGTTGACGTTGCGGGATCATGTAATGCTTTTTATAGCGGTGGAAGTATTAATTTTTATGCAGAAGGAAATGATTGTCATTCAATGGCTAAAATAGGTGATGTGGTTTATCATGAATACGGACATGGTATTAATGATTATAGGTATGGGAATTCTGGCATGTGGAATGGTGCATTAAATGAAGGTTATGCAGATGTCTGGGGATTGTCTATTACCAATAATCCTATTTTAGGGCAAGGCATGAGTTTGTCTGATCCAAATGATTTTGTAAGAAGGTATGATATTGACAGAAAGGTATATCCACAAGATTTAACTGGAGAGGTACATGCTGATGGTGAAATAATTGCTGGCTGTTGGTGGGATACTTATTTGGGTTTTAATAATATGGGGCAAATGATGGATCTGTTTAAGTATACATATGATGGAGCGCCAGATGGTAGTGGTGGTACTGAAGGGGTTATCTATACTGATGTTTTATTAGAAGCTCTAATGGCTGATGATAATGATGGAAACATATATAACGGAACACCCAACGACCAAATAATTGTAGATGCTTTTGCTTTACATGGAATTAGCTTATTATCTAATGCTAATATCAATCATACGCAAGTAATGATGTCAGCGCCAAATAATGATATTATAATAAATGTTTCTATTGCACTTACTTATGCTTGGGCTTTAAGTGATGCTAAAGTATATTACAAGTTAAACAATATAAGTAGTTGGAATTCAATATTATTAAGTAGTACTGGAGGAACTACTTATATAGGGAATATTCCGGCTCAGCCAGCCGGGACACTTATCGCATATTATATTTTATTGGAAGACACATATGGTAAGCAATCAGGTATAACACCAATGGCTGCTAATCTTAGTCAGCATCCCAATGTTCCTTATTTTATTTTGAATGGGTTTGAGTTT
>CAWVYN010000136.1:0-2815 GCA_963934425.1 uncultured Flavobacteriales bacterium
TTTAATTATACCATTCATCAGCCTTTGCAAATTACTGCAGAATTTACACTTTCCGATTTATGTGAAACAGGAGATTCAGCAGACGTTTCTACTTTAGTTTATGGTGGCACACCTCCTTATACTTATAGTTGGTCAATAGGAGGAATCACAACCGCATCAATTCAAGGGTTAATTCCTGGTTGGTATGGATTAACAGTTACAGATGCAAATGGATGTTCATCTTCCCAACTATCATGTCCAATCACATTACCATCTCCCTTAGAATCTTTTATGAGTATTGCGGATGCAGGATGTAAAGATGATAATACTGGCTCTATTCAGGCATTTGTATCTGGGGGGACATCTCCTTACGATTTTTATTGGCCCGATAATATTATTGATTTAGATAAAACCAACATGTCTATTTTAGGAGGTTTGTTGGCAGGAGAGTACGCATTAGAGATAATTGATGATATGGGCTGTATTTTGCAAGATACCGCAACCGTAATTCATAATCCGAAAATATGCTTGGAGGTATATTCTGCCTTTTCCCCCAATGAAGATTCCAATCATGATTTTTGGGAAATAAAAAATATTGAGTTTTATCCTGAGGCCTTGGTTGAGGTGTACAACAGATCTGGTGACAGGGTGTATAGGCGTAGGGAGTACAAAAATACTTTGAAAGACGCATTTAACGGAAAAGTAGATGGTAACAGATTGCCTTCTGCCACTTATTATTATATTATTAATTTGGAAAATGGAGACGAGCCATTTACAGGGACAGTAACCATTGTAAGATAAATGAAAAAACGGTTATTCATATTATTTTTTGTAGGATTAACATCTTTTTTGTTTGCACAACAAAGCCCTGTTTATTCCCAATATTTTGTAAATGAACTGGCTTACAATCCTGCAGTTGCAGGAAGCAAATCTTTCAATCCTTTTGTTATCATCACGCGCCAACAATGGCTAGGATTTCAAGGAGCGCCACTTACTGTTAATATTAGCTATCATGGTGCGCTTAATAACCGTTCAGCAATGGGAGGAAGTTTGTATCACGACCAAACTGGGCAAGCGGGGAGTAGCGTTTTCGAATTAGATTACGCTTACCATGTTCCTCTTGATAAAGACAGAGTAAATATTGCTTTTGGAATTGGGGCAAAAGCTATATACTATACTTTGGATTTAGAAGCCGGGAATCTTCCCCCTGGTGAAGATCCTGCATTTTCAGCTAATGCTTACAATCGTTTTTTAGCAGATGCTCGCTCAGGTTTGTATTTATATGGGCAAAATTTTTATGCTGGATATTCTGTCCTTAATATGGCTCAGTCCAACTTCAACAAAGAAGTCGGAGACGGATTTAGCAAAAATTATTTGCATAGAAATTATATAGGAATGTTAGGTTATAGACACGAATATAACAGCGATATACATTTTGAGCCATCTGTACTAATTCGAAAAACGGAAAGCACCAAATCACAATATGATTTCTCTACAAGAGTATTTTTCCAAGATGCTTTTTGGACCGGATTAAGCGTAAGAACAAATGGCTCCATATCTGCAGTAATTGGGTTTAGAGCTGGGGAAATGCATATCACCTATGCTTACGACCATTTCTTTAATGCGATTAATGCTTACCAAAACGGGACACATGAACTTTCTATTTCCTTTAAATTTCCATCCATTCTTAGCCAAAGACACGTCAGTTTTTGGACTTATTAAAATATACTTTATGAAAAAAATTGAACATATTGGCATTGCGGTGGAGGACATGGCAAAAGCAGAAAAAATATTTTCTACTATTTTTGGGAAAAGTGCTTACAAAAAAGAAGAAGTAATTTCAGAAAGCGTAAAGACTACTTTTTTTAAAATAGGAGAGAGCAAAATAGAATTGGTTTCTGCTACAAATTCCGAAAGCCCTATTGCCAAATATTTAGCCAAGAATAAGCAAGGCATGCACCATATTGCTTTTACGGTGGAGGATATTGAAAAGGAAATGAATCGCCTCAAAAAAGAAGGCATTCGCTTTTTAAACGATAGCCCAAAAGATGGAGCCGATAATCAACTTATTTGTTTTCTGCACCCCAAAGACACGGCTGGTACGCTTATAGAATTATGTCAGGGAAAACAGTAGTAATATCTTCCCCTTCTAATAAATAGTAACAGCTGATTCCTAATTTTTTAGCAGTTTCAATATGCTGAGGGGAATCATCAATAAAGAATACTTCATTCGGTTTTAGGCTATTTTCCTCCAATATAATTTTAAAAGCACCCTCGTCCGGTTTCCTAAATCCTACTTCGAATGATAAATATATTTTATCAAACAAAGCAGAAAATTCTATCCATGTTTCCTCTCCTATCTTGTTTTTAAAAGCCTGTATATGAATTTCATTAGTGTTGCTTAGTAAAAATATTTTATATTTATTTTTCAGTTTTTTGATAAGGTCTAATCTGTTTTTTGGCAAATCTAAAAGCATTGCATTCCAAGCATTTTCGACTTGCTCTCCACTTGCATTATTGCATTCTTTTTCTAGAGCTTTCATAAATGCTTTTGGGTTAATTGCCCCCACTTCAATTTTATCAAAAATAGGGGATTGCATTTTTTTAGAATAAAAATCGGAAGCATTTTCTATGCCTAATTTTTTAAACTCATTAATAGTAAGTAGGTAGTCAATATTAAGGATTACCCCACCTAAATCAAAAATTATTGCTTTGTAGTTTTTCATTTTGCAAATCTGCTAATTAATAGAACAATTTTAATAGTTTTGCACTTCCTTTTTAAAGGAGGGCCCATAGCTCAGCTGGTTAGAGCACTTGACTCATAATCAAGGGGTCG
>CAWVYN010000137.1:0-2813 GCA_963934425.1 uncultured Flavobacteriales bacterium
AAAAGGTGTGTTTAAGATTAAAAAATAATCTTAGGTCATTGCAAGATAAAGGAGATGTTTCCCTTTCTGAATTTGAATTCTTAAGTTTTCAGTTGGAGGAATTGGAAAGCGTAAACTTAAAGGAAGGTGAGATGGAACAGATTGAAGAAGAGTTATCTTTGTTAAACAATGCTGAGCAAATTTCTTTGGCTTTAGAAAAAGGAAGCAATTCTTTGGATAAAGAAAGTGGTATTTTAGATTTTCTATCAGAGATTATTAGAGATTTGTCAGGCATCTCAGCTTACAATAAAAATCTGCTTGAGATTAATAATCGGCTTGAAAAAACAACTATTGAGTTAAAAGATATTAGTTCTGAGCTTTTTTATTTGAAAGAAAAATCTGTTTCAGATCCTGAGCGTCTAAGCCAATTAAATGCTCGTTTTGATATAATCAACTCCTTACTTTTAAAACATAGAAAGAATTTACTTTCAGAACTAATTGAGCTGAAAGAGAATTTAAGAAGGAAATTAAATAAATTATCTAATTATGATTTAGAGATTGAAAAATTAAGCAATCAGCTTCTGAAACAAGAGCAAATCGTAAAAGTACTTGCTAAAAGAATCTCTAAAAACAGAAAAAATACCATTCCAGAAATAGAGAAGCAGATACAAGCCATATTAAAAAAGTTAGGAATGCCATTTGCTAATTTCAAAATTGAAATAAGAGAATTAGAAAACTTAAGCAAAAATGGAATAGATGAAATTATCTTCTTATTTTCCGCAAATAAAGGACGAAAAATAGAGAATTTAAGTAATGTTATATCTGGTGGAGAGCTTTCTAGATTGATGCTAGCAATCAAATATATTTCTGCAAAATATCAAGATACGCAATGTCTTATTTTTGATGAAATTGATAGTGGTGTAAGTGGAGAAATTGCAAACTTGATGGGGGAGATGATGAAAAGAATTGGAACAAAAAAACAAATAATTGCTATTACACATTTACCACAAGTTGCTGCAAAAGGGAATCAGCATTATTTGATATATAAAGAGATAAAATCAGGGAAAAGCAATACGCTAATTAAGGCATTAAAGAAAGAGGAAAGGATAAATGAGTTAGCAAAACTACTTAGTGGAGAAAAAATAACAGCAACTGCAGTTAAGAATGCAGATGAATTATTAAATCAATAAGTATATATTTGCAAATAAAATAACGGAAAATGTCAAATAGTATTTTAAAAGGAAAAAGAGGAATTATTTTTGGAGCATTAGATAGTAAATCAATTGCTTGGAAAGTTGCTGAACATGCATATGAGGAAGGGGCGAAATTTGTACTTACTAATGCGCCAATTGCTCTTAGAATGGGAACAATAAATGAATTAGCTAAAAAAACGGGCTCAAAAGTTATATCTGCTGATGCTACTTCAATGGAAGATTTGAAAGCGCTTTATAAAGCCGCAATAGAAGAGTTGGGTGGTAAGATAGATTTTGTTCTTCACTCAATCGGAATGTCGGTAAATGTACGTAAAGGTAGAAAGTATTACGAGCAAAATTATGATTGGAACATGAAGGGTTATGATGTTTCGGCACTCTCTTTTCATAAAACTATGCAAGCAGCTTGGGAGTTGGATGCCATGAATAAATGGGGCTCTATTGTTGGCCTTTCTTATATTGCTGCACAGAGAGTATTTCACACTTATAACGATATGGCAGATAATAAAGCCATGTTAGAATCTATTGCTAGAAGTTTTGGTTATCATTATGGTCTTAGAAGAAAGGTAAGAGTAAATACAATTTCTCAATCGCCAACCGATACTACTGCGGGAAGTGGTGTAGCTGGTTTTGATGGTTTCTACCGTTTTGCGAATGATTTATCTCCACTTGGGAACGCTTCATCAGATGATTGTGCTGACTATTGCATTTCTTTGTTTTCTGATTATACTAGAAAAGTTACTATGCAAAATTTGTTTCATGATGGAGGATTCTCTTTTACAGGGATGAGTGAAACAGCAATGGATATTTATTTAAAAATGATGGAAGATGAAAAAAAAGGAAAATAATTATACTTAAATAAATAAGTAATAAAAGGAAGCATTCGTCTTCCTTTTTTTTATTTTTGATTTTATGAATAAGCGAATCTGTTTGTGGTCTTGTCCTAGGAATGTATCCACTGCACTAATGTATTCTTTCGCACAAAGAGGAGATACCAAAGTATTTGATGAGCCACTTTACGCACATTATCTATTGCAATCTAGAGTAAAGCATCCTGCAAGAGAACAGGTGCTAAAATCCCAAGAGAATGATGGAAATAAGGTGGTAAATAATATTATTTTGAAAGAACATGCGCCTATCAGCTTTCATAAACTCATGACCCATTTTCTGATTAATATAGATACTGATTTTTTAGCAAGAGTAAGTAATGTAATTCTTATCAGAAACCCTAAAGAAATAATCGCTTCATATTCCAAAGTAATCCCAAATCCAAAAATGATAGATATTGGCGTGAAAAAACAATTTGAATTATATCATCAATTATCAAATAAGGGGAACTGTCCAATTGTTTTAGATTCACGATATTTATTAAGAAACCCTAAAAGAGTATTAGAAAAACTATGTTTTCTCTTAGCAATTCCTTTTGAAGAAAAGATGTTAGAATGGGAAAAAGGAGCAAGAAAAGAGGATGGAGTTTGGGCAAAATATTGGTATAAAAACACTCACAATTCCACAGGGTTTCTCCCATACACAACACAAATAATTAAACTTACAAAGAACAATGCAGAACTAGCGCAAGAGTGCTTGCCTTATTATGAGTTTTTAACTGCTAAATCAATATAA
>CAWVYN010000138.1:0-2807 GCA_963934425.1 uncultured Flavobacteriales bacterium
AGCAATTGACAATATGCCAAAAGCAGGTGAACCAGCCATTGACTTTACTTATCCTGACAAAGAAGGAGATAAATTCTCGCTTGCTAGTTTTAAAGGTAATTTGATTTATGTAGATGTATGGGCAACTTGGTGCGGACCATGCAAAGCAGAAATCCCATATTTACAAAAATTAGAAGAAGAATATCAAGACAATTCTACCATCACATTCCTTTCTGTTTCAGTAGATACCGATAAAGATGCTTGGTTAAAGATGGTAAAAGAAAAAGAATTAGGTGGAACGCAATTATGGGCAGATGGTTGGAGTGAAATCACAAAATCATACGCTATCTTTGGAATTCCAAGATTTATGCTTTTTTCTGCTGATGGGAATGTAATTTCAACTAATGCACCAAGACCTTCTTCTGATGAGATTAGAGGGTTGTTAAATACTAATCTAGGTGGATTACCTAATCTATAATTTTGCAAAACATAGTTATTTTTACGGGTGCTGGAATTTCTGCTGAAAGTGGTTTAGGGACTTTTCGTGATAGTGGCGGACTTTGGGAACAATTTAAAATTGAAGATGTAGCCACCCCAGAGGCATTTGAAAGAGATCCTGAATTAGTACTTAATTTTTACAATCTCAGAAGAAAACAGCTTTTGGAAAGTAAGCCAAATGCAGCACATATTTCTTTAAATAAACTCTCAGAAAAGCACAAGCTTCACATTATTACGCAAAACATAGATGATTTGCACGAAAAAAGTGGGAGTGAAAATGTTCTACATTTACACGGAAAACTGATGGAGTCTAAAAGTAGTGTTGATGATTCTTTAATTTACCCAATTGAAGGAGCTGACTTAAAAATAGGCGATTTATGCGAAAATGGCAGTCAGTTGCGCCCAAATGTAGTTTGGTTCGGAGAAGCAGTTCCAAAAATGATAGATGCTATTGCTATTACCAAAAAAGCAGATATTCTTATTATCATTGGCACTTCCTTGAATGTTTATCCAGCCGCATCTTTACTAAATTATAGCGATAATGCAAAGAAAATTATTTTAATAGATTTGAAAGCGGAACAGAAAAGAGGTATTGAAGTAATAAAAGAGAAAGCAACTATTGCAGTACCAAAATTAGTTAGAAATTTAGTAGAAGGATAATGCTTTTATATTCCCATAAGAATTCTTTAACTTTTCCTGAATTTCATGCCTTTCTACCCAAACTACTTTCATTATTCCCTCCTCTTTTTGTGGAATTAAATCACCATCAAAATTACTTTTCATTTTAAACCAAAAGGTCCGTTTTAATATTTTTTTTCCTTTATGCTTGTAAATGTGATAGGTGTCTGTAAGTTTTTCTGTGATTTGCAAATTATTTATTCCGCATTCCTCTTCAACTTCCCGAATAGCACAATTCTCGATACTTTCCCCTTCTTCCAATTTTCCTTTTGGTAAATCCCACTTTCCATTTCTAAAAATCATTAAAAGCTTATTCTCCTGATTATAAACCAATCCACCAGCAGCTTCTATTAAGGTAAATTTCGAGCAAAATTCTTCCCAATTATCTGTTATAACTTTTGCTTTGTTGTTAATGAAAACTTTATATTTTTGCGACATGATTTCTGATATTGAAATTGGCAAACAAGTTGCCAAAACTCTTTTGCAAATAAACGCAATTATTTTACAAGCTGAAAATCCTTTTACTTGGGCTTCCGGCTGGAAATCTCCAGTCTATTGCGATAATCGAAAAATTCTCTCTTTTCCAGAAAGCAGAACCTTTATCAGGCAATCTTTAGTAAGTGTAATTCAAAAGAAATACGGAAGCTCTAATCTTATTGCTGGAGTTGCTACTGGAGCTATCGCTTATGGTGCTTTGGTAGCTGAGGAAATGGGGTTACCCTTTATTTATGTGCGTTCGAAAAAGAAAGGACATGGTAAGCAAAATATGATTGAGGGCACTTATACTTCAGGGCAATCAGTGATTGTAATTGAAGATTTGATTAGTAGCGGAAAAAGCAGCTTGGAAGCTGTTGATGCTTTGCAAGAGGAAGGGTTAAATGTAAAAGGGTTAATTTCAATTTTTACTTATGGCTTTGATACTGCTACAAAAAATTTTAAAAAAGCAGATTGTGAATTTATCTCTCTTTGCAATTATTCTACCCTTTTGCAAGAAGCTGTAAAACAAGAATACATTAATAAAAAAGATTTAGAAACTCTGGAGAAATGGAGAGAAAATCCTTCAAAATGGGGGAAATAATATGACAAATTTTAAAAGCCCCGAAGTAGAAGTAAATATAAGTGTGGAAGCGCTTTACACTAAACTAAGTAATCTGAATAATTTAAGAGATATCTTACCTCCACAAGTTTCTGAATTTCAATCAACTAAAGATAGTTGCTGTTTTAAAATGGGTGGTATGCCAACTATACATTTGGAAATTGCAGAAAAGATTCCTAACTCAAAAATTTCATTGATAGCAAAAGATGGTCAAGTACCATTCACTTTGGAATGTAATATTTCTGAAAATGGCGATATGGCAAAAGCTACATTAGAGATAAATGCAGAGCTAAATATGATGATGAAGATGATGCTAGAGAAACCTCTTTCCAATTTTTTGAATTCTGCTTCTGAAGGATTAAAAAACCTATAAAAATACTATTTCTTTCAAAGAAAATGCTTTGAAATGATTGTTTTCAAATTCCAATAAGATCCTTCCAGCTTCATCAATCCCAACAATTCTAGCTTTTATCTCTTTCTCTGATATCTTGTAATTTCTCCAATCATTAAAAGCAAACAAATGCTTTAAATATTCTTTTCTCATTTTTACAAAACT
>CAWVYN010000139.1:0-2783 GCA_963934425.1 uncultured Flavobacteriales bacterium
ATAATAGAATTCATCTGCATCCCAAAAAACCCTAGCAATATCTTTCTTTTTTAGATGGTCAATTATCTTTTCTTCTGATTTTGTAAGTGCATTTAGTCCTACAAACCAAACTTTTTTCCAAGGGATCTTTATTTTTTCTATTTCTTCAGCTGCCTTGCGATAAGCCATCCCTTGATAAGCAGTATTTTGTACAAGTAAAGATTGATTAAAATCTAAATACCAACTGTAAATTTGCTGATAAAAATTGATAAAATTAGTTTGCTCTTTACTTAGGTTATCTTCTGCCATACTCCAATTCTCTACATTCCAACTTTCCAATTCTTTCACTTTTTTCAAATTTGAAAAAATAGATTTTACACTTACCATACTTCTATCTACTTCATTGAAATCATGCAACAAAATATTACTCCAACTTAAGAATTCATCAAATGAGTCTACCTCTTTTGTAGGATGTGATAAATAGGACTGATAAAGATAAAATTGCAAGGAAATATTATCCATTACTTTTAAGCCTGAAATATCTTCTATAAACTCCTCTACTGAGAAAAATTGAGGTAAGAAGATCGGTTTTTTTATTTTCTTAGACAAATAATGTTTCAAAAAAACTACGGCCCTTTTACTAGGTAACACTACTGCCATATTCCCCATGTCTTTTGGGAATTTTTTTAATAATCGTTCTGCTATTTTCTCTAAAAATAACCTCATTTTTTCAATATATCTTTGGTGTAAATTAAATCTGTTTCCACTACTCTATAACCCATCTTTTTTAGTGCATTAGCATAATTACTTATTTGGATTTGATGTTCTTCTTCCTTATCTCCCGTTTTATAATCAATAATTATCACTTTCTTCCCATCAAAAACTAGACGATCAGGAATGTATACCTCTCCAGTTTCAATTAATATTTCTTTTTCGGTTTTTACTTCCAAATTTGTGGTAAAATATTTTGATATTTTCTCACTTTTAAGTAAAATCGGCAGTTGTTTTGTTAATTTCTCATACTGATTTATATTGCATTTTCCTTTAGCAAAGAGTGTTTTAGTTACTAGATTAATATCCTCTTTTTGCTTGATTTGAGAAAGGGCTAAATGCAAGATCTTCCCCCATTCTATATTTTCTTTTTGCTTTTCAACATCCCACACTTTTTCGGCCGAATGCTTTAATGAAATCACATTTCTCCAATTGCTTTTATCTTGGTTTTTTACGACTAAAGAATGGTGTCTTTTTTGTGCTTTATCCTGATAATTTTCTTCAGAGTCTCCTCTAATCTTAGGATAGGAATTACTAAAATTATGCAAAAAACTATGCAGTTTTCCTTTAGAATCAAAATCATTTTCTATTTTAGAGGGGAATGATTTGCTGAAAATATAAAGTCGCTCTTTTGGGCGAGTCATGGCCACATATAATTTATTCAAATTATCCAAAAGAGCAAGCTCTTTTTCCTGTCTATATTCATCCGAAAAATAACTCAACTCCAAAATCTTACTGCTATTTATTAGGGCAGATTTTAGTTTTTGATAATGCTTGCTTGTATCTACCCAAATTTCGTTCTTATTAGAGGTGTCTTCCCAATTAAAAGGAATCATCACTACATTAAAAGCCAATCCCTTAGCTTTGTGAATAGTCATAATTTGTACGGCATCTATTTCTTCTGGAACAACTATAGATTCCTTTGTTTTTGTATCTTCCCACCAAAGTAGAAATTCAGAAATACTACTGCCATTTTTCTCTGTGTATTTCAATACTACATCTAGGAAAAATTGCACATAAACATCTTCCTTAATTTTCAAATTTCTGATTAGTTGTTCGGTAAGTTCATACAAAGGAAGTTCTATAAGTATTGAAATAGGGAAGGATAGCCCTACCTCTTTTATTAATTGTGAAAAAGATTTATTTTGATGCAATTTAGTATTCAATTCGTGCAAAGTATATCCACTTAACACCGTTTTTTGAAAATACTCAATCATGCTTGCTTTTGCAATTTTATCACCTTGATTTTGGAGATAATAAAAGGAAGAGATTAACAATTTTACTTTCTCAGATGAATAGATTAACAAGCCCTGATTAGAGACTACATCAATAGCATTTTTACCAAGAAACTCAGCTGTTAAAGCTACTCTTTTTCTACTATTGCACAAAATAGAGATATCTCGCAAAGAGTAGTTATTTTTATTTACTAACTTGTTGATCTCATCAAGCATTTTTTGTAAAATCAATTCTTTAAAATCATTTTTTTTATCACCAAAAAGTTCTAGATGTACATAACCCCCTTCTTTTGCATATTCAAATTCTTGTTTCTGTGCTTTATAAATATCTTGCAAATGAGGGGGTAAAAGAGTTTTTAATTGCTCAAAAAAATCATTATTAAATTTTATAATTTCCTTTTTGCTTCTAAAATTATTCTCCAGATTTTCTATCGTATGATGAAAATCTAATTTACTCTCCCAATCTGATTTAAATTGTAATTTTTCTCCATTAAAAATTGCAGGTAATTTCAAAAACTGTTCCACTTCTCCTGCTCTCCAACGGTAAATAGATTGTTTTCCATCTCCTACTACCAAACTTTTCCCAAAATCGATTGCATCTGTAATAAGTGGCAACATGTTCTGCCACTGCAAAACAGAAGTATCCTGAAATTCATCAATCAGAAAATGATTATACCTTTCTCCGATTCGTTCATAAATAAAAGCAGAAGGTTGCCCTATCACCACATTATGTATTTGCTTATTGAAAGAAGAGATTTGCTGAATATTTTGCTCTTCTTTATATTTTTTAATTTCTTG
>CAWVYN010000140.1:0-2778 GCA_963934425.1 uncultured Flavobacteriales bacterium
CAGACAGTTATTTTTTCTTCTAGATTTCTTTTGAAATCTAAATCTCTAAGATCCTTATTTATTTTTATAAAATCATAAAAAAGTTCCACATGATGGTGGTATGTTTGCCAAAGGTTATTGTTTTCCACAATCGGAACATGCCCAACCTTTTTCCATTTCTCTTGTAATTCCCTAAATCGCTCAAAGGTCTTTCTAATGGATTCTTCCTGTTTTGTTAAATTATCAATATCCTCAATTATTTGTCTTTTTTGAAGCAAATTATTTTCTTCTTGTACCTCTTTTTCCTTTCGCATCTTGGCTTTTTCCCGTTTAAAGGAATTGTAGCATTTTCTAAACGCTATTTCTAAAGGATTAAGAACAGATTTTTTTGGTTTTTCTTGCGATTCTTCTATTTCTTCAGATTCTTCTATATCTTTTATGTTGCCTTCCTTCATTAGCAGTTCCACTATCTCACCAGAAACATCTGGTGAAATCTTCACCTCCACTTCTTGCTGTATTTTTTCTCTATCTGGAACGGTTTCTGTAATGTTTTTTCTTTCTATTTTTTCCTTTTGATGTTGTTTTAATTTTATGTAAAAAAGAATTCTTATTTCCTCCGCTTTTTTAGATACTGAAAGGGTATTGTTGTTTAATGAAAGAATATGCATTTCTTGAATTAACTCTTCCATACTAGATACCGAAAGATTTCTCTCATCTTCAGTTCTCAACTCTCCATTAGTTGAGGCCTCAATTACATCAATCTCAATAATCTCTTTTTGTTTTTCTTTCTCGTCCATTTTCCAATTTGGGTTATTTCACAAATTTATGCTTAAATTCCATATTTTCCAACTTTTTTCGGCTTGAAGAAATAGCATTTGTTTTCCGTTTTTTATTTCTGCATTCTTTGCCTTTGCTTTGCGTAAAAAGGTGCTTTGTTCAGGATTATATACTAAATCGTAAACTAAATGTTTTGAATTGATTGCATTATATGGCAAATGAGGAAATCCATCTGTTTTTGGATACATGCCCAATGGAGTCGCATTAATAATAATGCTGTGTTTTTGAATAGTTTCTTCGGTAATCTCTTCCAATGTAAAATCAGAATTTCTACTTGCAACTATAAAATCAATATTATTTCTTTTCAAAACAAATTGAACACATCTGGAAGCACCTCCATTTCCTAGAATTAGTGCATTTTTTCTTTCTTTCAAAAGAGGAATAAAACTTTGAGCAAAGCCAGAAAAATCCGTATTGTGTCCAATAAGCTTTTCACCTTTTATTTCAATGGTATTTACTGCACCTATTTCAGCAGCATTTTTACTTAACTTATCTAAAAATGGAATTACTTTTTCTTTAAAAGGAATGGTAATATTCAACCCTTTTATGTTGTTTCTTTGAACTAATTCTCTTAAAGAAGAAATATCTTTTATCTCAAAATTCAAATACTGACAATCTGAAAGCTGTTCCTTATAAAACTTCTTCTGAAAATATTTATGGGAAAAAGAATGAGAGAGGTTTTTCCCTATAAGCCCATAAGTTTTCATACTGTTTTCTTATACGAAAAACTTTCTAAAACCCATACGGTAACAATCCCAGCAAGAATAAGAGCAAAAGCAATAAGTGTATTTTCTTCAGTAATATTTGGAACATACAAATGGTGTTTGAGTATTTTTTTCTCACCATTAATAACTATGCTTTCCAATATTTCTTTCCACGGCCAAACCAAACTTAAAGAACCCAAAATAAATCCAGTTAGCAGCGCAAGTGTTTTATCTTTATCGTGTTTGAAAAACCAAGAAATAATATGTGAGAAACTGAGTAGACCAACAACTGAACCAATAAGAAATACAGCTAATAATAGATAGTTTAATTCAACAAGCGCAGTGACCATTAGCAATTCATAGTTTCCCATTAAAATAAGTAAAAAAGAACCAGAAAGCCCTGGCAATAACATACCACTAACCGAAATGATTCCACAAATAAATATAAAAAAGAGATTACTGTTTGGAGTAGCAGGACTTATAAATAATAGTGATGTTGCCATAATACACCCTATAATTAATGCAATTATATTTGGTGAGCTCCATTTTTCAACTCGTTTACCAACAGAATAAATAGATGCTGCAATTAAACCAAAAAAGAAAGAGTAAATAAGTATTGGGTAATTGGTAAATAGGAATTTGAAAAGATTAGCAGTGCAAAAAACACTTACTATAGCTCCTGTAAAAACTACCAGTAGAAAATAAAGGTTTATGTGTTTAATAAGCCCTCTAAAATCAAAGGAAATAAGCAGTTTTAAGGCTTTTATATCAAAGGAATTTAGAGAGTAGATAAGTTCTTCATAGATTTTTGTAATAAGCGCTACTGTTCCCCCTGAAACTCCAGGAACTAGATTAGCAATCCCAAACCCCATACCCTTAATAAAAAGAATCAAATAATATTTCATTATTGTTTTAGATAATCAAAAAATGTATCGGCTCTAAGCCCTATTCTTAATGTTTCTAAAGGAATAACTTCATCCCAAGCAATATTTCCTAAATTTACATTTTGTCCCAATAGTTTTATAAACCAAACTTGTTGTGGTTTTTTTGGAGCTTCCCACAAGATTTCCTCACTTGGAATTTTTGTAAGAATCTCATCAATCAAATCAGAACGAACATCACCACCTCTGTTGTAAATACCTACATTTCCTCCTTCACGGGCTTCTGCAATAACTTTCCAAGCGCCTGCTTTCAATTCATCTTGCATTAGTTGAATCCACCTATATGGTGCAATCAATTTGTTTTCATCTTTTGATCC
>CAWVYN010000141.1:0-2746 GCA_963934425.1 uncultured Flavobacteriales bacterium
AATCCTGCAAAAAATAAAAGAATTATTATTAAACTGATTTCCCCTCCAAATAGGAAATAAATTGCAAAAAAAGCACCTGTAACTCCACCAATTGCTAGCATATGCAAAGAAATTTTCCAGAAGCTAGAAACAATAGTAGCAAGGAGTAAAATAAATATGGCCCCCAGCAAAAGTTGAATGATTATATGATGAGTATGAATAGTGTCAAAAAGACGAAGAAGTATATAATACCATCCTATAGCAAAAAGCAAAGGCCACCTTCTTTCCTCTCTTTTTTTCATATAAATAGAGGTTATGACTTTGAATTTTTTGAGTATTAATACGCTAAAAACTGGTAGGAGAAAAGTAAATATTATAATTAGTTTTATTATTTGTTTTTTTTGAGACATACTCATAAAATCAGAAAATAAAGGGAAGAATGCAAACAAAAGAAATATAGCATAAGTGGGCATAAAAATAGGATGGAAAACAAAAGAAATGATTTTTGAAAATTTCATTACAAAGTTCTTCTTAATCTGGCAACAGGAATGTTAAGTTGTTCTCTATATTTTGCTACTGTTCTTCTAGCAATATGATATTCATTTTCTCCTAGCAATTTAGATAATTTTTCATCTGTAAATGGTTTTCTTTTATCTTCACTTTCAATTATTTTTTGCAATTTTAATTTTATTTCTTTGGTTGAAATTTCCGTTCCATCCTCTTTTTTGTATGCTTCAGAAAAGAGTTCCTTTAAAAGAAATGTCCCAAAAGATGTTTCCACATATTTGCTATTACTAACCCTGGAAATAGTAGAAATATCCATTTGTATAATTTCTGCAATATCCATCAAAATCATTGGTTTTAAATCTATTTCATCTCCGCTTACAAAATAGTCGTGCTGAAATTCTAAGATAGCTGACATCACATTTTGCAAAGTATTTTCTCTTTGCTTTATAGCGTCTGCAAACCATTGAGCCGATTCAATTTTTTGTGTGATAAATGCTTTCGCCTCTTTATCTTTGGTTTCTACTAACATTTTTTCGTATGTTTTATTTACAAAAACTTGACGATTGTTGCTTTTATTTAACTTCAATATAAGATTGTCATCATAGTAAGAAATGGAAAAGTCTGGCAGAATATAATTTGTTATTTCAGCAGAGTTAGAAAAGAAACTTCCAGGATTTGGGTTTAGTTTTCCGACCTCGATATAAACTGCTTTTAATTGAGATTCCCTTATGTCACAATTTCTTAAAATAGCTTCAAAATTCTTTTTACTGAAGGGATCATAAAAGTTTTTCAATATATCAATTGCATTCTTTACAGTCTCTGTTTGCTCTTTGGTAAGTAATTGTAAAATCAAGCACTCCTTTAAATTTCTGGCACCAATTCCAAATGGCTCTAGAGTTTGAATTTTTTGCAAAACTTTCTCTAATTCTTTTTCGGAAACTTCCAAATCCTGATTTAACAAAAGGTCATTTTCTATAATGTGTAAATCCCTTGTAAGGAAACCATTGTCATCTAAGCAACCAATAAGATACTCAGCCAAATTATGCTCTTTTTCATCTAAATTTAAAAGGAGTAGCTGTTTTAGTAAAGCGTCATAAAGTGTTGCTTCTTTTTCAGGGATTGGTAGGGGATTGTAATCGGGATTACTTCTTTTAAAGTACGATTGTTCTGCTTGAAAATCGTGGTCATCCTCTTCCACAATTTCTTCTTCCAAAGCAGGGTTTTTTTCTAATTCTTCTTCAACTCTACTTGCTAATGAAGATAGTGGAATTTGCAAAAGTCCCAAGAACTGAATTTGTTTTGGGGATAATTTTAATTTTTGATTTTGCTGTAATCTTTGCTTGTTCATTTATTAAAATTCCGCATTCTGTGGCGTTCTTGGAAAAGGAATCACATCACGAATATTTTTCATTCCAGTTATAAACATAATCAACCTTTCAAAACCTAAACCAAAACCAGAATGCACACAAGTTCCGAACTTTCTGGTTTCTAAATACCACCATAGTTCTTCTTTATCCACTTCCATTTCCTCCATTCGTTTTTCTAACTTTTCCAAATTTTCTTCTCTTTGCGATCCGCCAACAATCTCGCCTATTTGTGGAAACAAAATATCCATTGCCCTTACGGTTTCTCCATCATCATTTTGTTTCATATAAAAAGCCTTTATTCCTTTGGGGTAGTCGGTAATAATTACTGGTTTTTTGAATTTCTTTTCTACCAAATATCTTTCGTGTTCGGATTGTAAATCAGAACCAAATCCTTCAATAATGTAATTAAATTTCTTCTTTTTATTTGGTTTTGAATTTCTTAAAATATCAATTGCCTCCCGGTAAGTTAAGCGTTTAAAATCATTCTTAAGTATAAATTGTAGGCGTTCTAGAAGCTCCATTTCTGAGCGTTCTTCTTTTTTCAAATTCTTTTCCTCCTCTACTAATCTGTTATCCAAAAAGCGTAAATCCTCCGCATTATTATCAATGCAAAACTGAATACAGAATTTCAAAAATTCTTCTGCCAAATCCATATTGTCATTCAAGTCTGCAAATGCAACCTCTGGCTCTATCATCCAAAATTCTGATAAATGCCTTGATGTATTAGAGTTTTCTGCCCGAAAAGTTGGGCCAAAAGTATATACTTGTCCCAATGCCAGTGCCGCCAATTCTGCCTCTAACTGCCCAGAAACTGTAAGGTTGGTTTTGCTTCCAAAAAAATCTTTGCTATAATCAATTTCCCCATTTTCATTTTTTGGAATATCATTTAAATC
>CAWVYN010000142.1:0-2726 GCA_963934425.1 uncultured Flavobacteriales bacterium
AGCTGAAATGGAGAATAAAATTTATTGTGTCACAGAAAGTGGTTTGTTTTATTTTGATAAATCTGATAACACTATTAATCGTATGTCAAAAGTGAGCGGATTATCTGATGTTGAAGTGGCTAAAGTTGCCTACAATCCTGAAAGCAAAACCCTGATTATTGCCTATAAAAATACCAATATTGATTTATTAAATGATGGAAAAATTACCAACATATCAGATATAAAAGACAAGGCAATCTTAGGAGAAAAAACCATTAATAATATCTTTTTTATTGATGATGTTGCCTATTTATCTTGTCCTTTTGGCTTAGTAGTTTTAGATATAACCTCAGAAGAAATTCTAGACACTTACAAAATAGGGCAAGGGGGGAATTTTGTAAAAATACATGACAGTAATTTTGATGGAGATTCTCTTTTTGTGGCGACTTCTGAGGGAATATACTCAGCAAGTATTAATGAAGAAAACCTTTCCGATTTTCATACTTGGAGAAAACATACTAAATTTGAAAATGATTTAAATGCAAATAATTCCTTTGAAAATATTACTTTTTTTAATGGAGAAATGTATGCGAAAACATTAGATAGCATCGTAATTATTTACGAAAATAATACTTGGAAAACATACAATACTTTCAGTAAAAAAATTGAGCATCTTCACAGCTCTTATAATGATTTATTTATTGTTTTAGAAAATGAAATTAATATTATTAAAAGTGATAGTATTACTGAAAAGATTACCCAAAATATCTCCTATGCAAAACATGCGATTCGCGATAAAAATGGGGATTTATGGATTGCTGATTTTGATAAGGATTTGCTAAAATATAATACTACGATATTTGTGCAACAGATTAATCCAAGTGGGCCAAGAACTGCCAATATATTCAAGCTTATTACTGCTAAAAATGATTTGTGGGTTTGCCCTGGTGGCTATTATGCAAATATGTCTCCAATGTTTAATAGTGATGGGGTTTTTTTGTATAAAGAAAATGCGGATTGGATTTACAAATCTGTTTGGGATTTAGGAGGCGCTTTCGATATTGTAACTGTTGCTTTCAGTCCGCTTGATAATAATGAGATTTTTTTAGGAAGCTGGAATAGGGGGGTTGTACAATTAAATAACTCCCTATTTACTGAAAAATTCAATTTCCATAACACAAATGGCGCGTTAGATACTATCCCTATTGTTGATGCTCTTTTTCCTCATAAAATCAGGATTTCAGATTTAAAATTTGATAAAAGCGGGAACTTATGGGGGTTAAATTCTTTGGTTCAAAATTCTCTTTTTGTAAAAACAAAATCTGGAGATTGGCATTCCTTTAATGTTAATGGGATTGATGGCTCTAACTCAGAATTTAAGGATTTGGTCGTGGATGATTACGGGCAGAAATGGGGTGTAATAAAAAATGCTGGGCTTTTTGTATATGATGATAATGGGACAATTGAAAATAAAAATGATGATGAAATTCAACTTATTAATAAAAATATTGGAAGTGGGAATTTGCCTTCATTGGAGGTGTCCTCTTTGGCGGTTGATTTGGAACAGGAGATTTGGGTTGGAACTGATAAAGGAATTACTGTTTTTTACTCTCCTGAATTGGTTTTTTCAGGACAAAATTTTGATGCGCAACAACCCCTCATTCAACAAGGAGAGTATGGGCAATATTTGTTGGATACAGAAACTATAAATTGCATAGCCGTAGATGGTGCAAATAGAAAATGGGTAGGTACAAATGGCTCAGGCATTTTCTTGCTCTCTCCTGATGGCACTAATGAAATTTATCATTTTACTTCTAAAAATAGTCCTTTATTTTCTGATAATATAATTGACATTGCTATAAATGAAATTAGCGGAGAAGTATTTATTGGCACGGAAAAGGGAATTATTTCCTACAGGTCTGACGCTACAAAGGGCTATGATTTTCATAATGATGTAACTGTTTTCCCAAACCCTGTGAAAGAAAATTACAATGGAAAAATTGCAATTAAGGGGCTAGTAAATAATGCTAATATAAAAATAACAGATATTAATGGAAATTTAGTTTTTGAAAGTTTTGCTAATGGAGGTCAAGCTATTTGGGATGGAGAAACCCAAAGCGGAAATAGAGCAAGTACAGGAGTGTATTTAGTTTTTAGCACTAATCTGGATGGAGAAGAAACAATGGTAAGCAAAATTCTTTTTATTCACTAATGCTTCAAAAAACAAAGGGCATTGCTCTACATTACTACAAATATTCTGAAAGTTCTGTAATTGCTAAAATTTTTACTAAAGAGTTTGGCTTGCAATCTTTTATCATAAATGGTGTGAGACAGAAAAAAGCTAAATCAAAATTAGGGCTTTTAAGGCCATTGATTTTGCTCGAGTTGGAGATTTACAAAAAATCAAAAACAGGCCTAAAACGAATTAAAGAAATCTCCATTTCCAAAGTTCTAGAAAGAATCCCTTCTGATATAAATAGGAGCTTATTGGCAGTTTTTATTGCTGAAGTCTTATTAAAAACCCTAGCAGAAGATGAAAAAGAAGAGTCCCTTTTTGGCTATATTGAAGCGCTTGTTTCTGAACTTGAAAATATGGATAAAATTGAAAACACTTTTTCTTTGATTTTTCTGATTAATCTAAGTGCTTATTTAGGGTTTTACCCTTCAAAAGAAAATTCAGAATTATCGTTTTATGATTTACAAAACGGATGCTTCTCTAGCAAAGTATTTGCACATACTCATTTTAT
>CAWVYN010000143.1:0-2725 GCA_963934425.1 uncultured Flavobacteriales bacterium
TAGCAAACTGAGCAAAGTTTTTATTAAAAGCATCAGCCAAATTATTCGCTTTAGTGTCATAAGCAGCTTTGTCCTGCCAAGTATTTCTTGGGCTCAAAATCTCTGAGGGTACATTAGGGCATGTAGTTGGCATGTGCAAACCAAAAACTACATGTTTTTTATAATCAACTCCTTCCAGTTCTCCATTCAAAATGGCGGTAATCATAGCTCTTGTGTGTTTTAATGAAATCCTTTTGCCCACTCCATACACACCTCCTGACCAACCCGTATTAATTAACCAAACATTTACATTATGTTCCTGCATTTTCTTTCCTAGCATCTCAGCATACTTTGTTGGGTGTAGTGGCATAAACGGAGCGCCAAAACAAGCAGAGAAAGTAAGTTGTGGTTCTGTAACCCCAGCCTCAGTACCTGCTACTTTTGCTGTATACCCTGAAATAAAGTGGTACATGGCTTGTCCTGCAGTTAGTTTGGATACTGGAGGTAATACTCCAAATGCATCAGCGGTAAGAAAGAAAATATTTTTTGGATTTTTCCCTAATGATGGTTTTGCAATATTGTCAATATGATCAATCGGATAACTTACTCTTGTGTTTTGAGTTATAGAAGTATCCTTATAGTTCACTTCATTTGTGCCTTCAAAAAACGAGATGTTTTCTAAAAGTGCACCTGGTTTAACTGCAGCAAAGATATCTGGTTCTTTTTCAGCAGAAAGGTCAATACATTTTGCATAGCAACCTCCTTCAAAGTTAAATACAGTATCGCCACTCCAGCCATGCTCATCATCCCCAATTAAGTTTCTGTTTGGGTCAGCTGAAAGGGTAGTTTTTCCAGTTCCTGAAAGGCCAAAGAAAATAGCAGTATCACCTTCTTTTCCTGTATTTGCACTACAGTGCATAGGCAGTACATTCTTTTGAAATGGTAAAATAAAATTCAATGCTGAGAAAATTCCTTTTTTGATTTCACCAGTATAACCAGTTCCTCCAATAAGAATAACTTTTTTAGTAAAATTAAGGATAGCAAAATTATGTTGACGAGTACCGTCAATTTCAGCATCAGCCATAAATCCTGGAGCATTCAAGATAGTCCATTCAGCATCAAAATTTTCAATTTCAGCATCAGTAGGGCGTAAAAACATATTGTAAGCAAACATATTGCTCCAAGCATATTCATTTACCACACGAATGTTAGTTCTGTATTTGTCTTCAGCACAGGCGTAAGCATCTCTTACATAAAGCTCTTTTTCACTTAAGTAGTTGACTATTTTTTGCTCTAGTGCGTCAAATTTATCTGCATCAAAAGATAAATTAACTTTTCCCCACCATACTGAATCTTCAGTGATAGCATCTTTTACAATAAAACGATCCATTGGCGAACGGCCAGTGAATTCTCCTGTATTGATATTAATAGCTCCTGTTGAAGTTAGTGTTGCTTGTCCTTTCTCAATTGAAATGCTTGCTAATTCTTCTGGAGTTAAGTTCCAGTGTGCAGTAGCATTTTTTATTCCTAAATCAGAGATGGTAGCATTAGTTGCTCGCTTGCCTGTTTCGGTCATAATCGTTTTTTTCGGGTTTTTTTGGTAGGACAAAGGTAAAGATTAATCGCTTATACAATAAAATTAACCTTGCTTTTTAATACTAAAAAATAATACAAGCCATGCGCTAATTAATAAAAGCCCCCCTATAGGAGTTATCGGTCCTAAAAAAGATAAGGATATCCCTACAGCTTCTTGTATGCTTAAAAGATAAATAGAAAATGAAAATAAGCATATACCTGCAGTCATTAAGGTTAAACTTTTTTTCAGATGCTGATTAAATTTTTCAGCATTTAAAGCTAAAACTAATAATGCAAGGGCATGAAATAATTGATACCTCACTCCAGTTTCAAAGGAGTGAAGTTGACCTTCAGTGAGGACCTCTTTTAGTGCATGTGCCCCTAAGGCGCCTAATGCTACAGCAGTAACTGCAAAAAATATTGCAAATTTTATAAATTTATCTGTTGTCATTTTGTGTTCTTTATTGAGGCAAAAATAATACTTTAGCATCTGAATTTACAAGCAAATGAAAAAGATATTAGTAATAGGAGCAGGCCGTTCAGCAGTAACATTAATTAAGTATTTATTGGATAATGTTAAGGTAAATAATTGGAGCGTTACTGTTGCTGATTTTTCAGAAGAGTTAGCCAAACAAGCGGTGAATAACCACCCTAATGCCAAAGCTATATTTTTTAATGTAACGGATGCAGTGCAAAGAGAAGATGAAATTACAGCTACTGATATTGTAATTTCCATGTTACCACCAGCCATGCATATTATGGTTGCTGAAGATTGTGTTCGTTTAGGAAAAAATTTGGTTACCGCTTCCTATGTTTCCAAAGAGATTTTGGCTTTGGATGAAAAAGCAAAAAAGGCAGGAGTGTTGTTGTTGAATGAAATTGGTCTGGACCCAGGAATTGACCATATGTCAGCTATGCAAGTAATTGATAAGATAAAAGAAAATGGGGGAGAATTAACTTCCTTTAAATCTTTTTGTGGTGGTTTGGTGCATCCTGATTATGATAATAATCCTTGGAATTATAAATTTACCTGGAACCCCAGAAATGTAGTATTGGCAGGACAAGGAACGGCACAATATATTAAGCAAGGAAAATACAAATACATTCCATATCATAAACTATTTGAACGCACCGAACAGATGAGTATACTAGAAGCTGGTGAGTTTGAGGG
>CAWVYN010000144.1:0-2714 GCA_963934425.1 uncultured Flavobacteriales bacterium
CTTGATGAGTATGATACAAAGAAAGATAATGACCTAATTCGTGTGTTAAAGTTGAGCCATTAAGTGCACATGCATTATTCATTATGATTCTGTCTGGTCCTCCTGGGAAATAAGCATATCCACAATATGAGCTGCTACCACTTGTGACAGAATTAAAATAATAAATATTAATCACATTAGCTACATCATTAGGGCCACATACAGCCGATTCATTTCCTGTACTAAAATTATAGTAGTTGCTATTATCAATATAATTAATAGGACCACAGTCAAAGAAAGAAATACTAGCATTTGAATAATAATTATTCATGATTCCCATGATGATAGGGATGTCATTTGGATTTAACCCCCCAGTTCCATTCGTTTCTCGTACTATATGATGTTGAACAGGTAAGTTAATTATCATCTCAGGCCTATTCCAATTTTCTCTATCGTTTCTTGTTTGTGTTAAATAATCAATTTGAGCTTGTGAAGCTACCGTACCACACTCTTGTATTTGAGAAAAAGAAGTGAAATTAAAAAGAGAAATTAATAAAATAGTAAGTAATTTTTTCATTCTTTATTTTTTTTACAAATCTATAAAATTATCTATTACAGATGAGTTTATAATCGCACCATTCACATGCTTTTATATCATCTACTTGAGTAAAATCTTCTGTTTGTATTTTTTCTAAAATATTTATCAATTGTTGCTTAAAATCTTGCAACACGTTTCTATCAATCAACAAGGTCTCGTTATTGTTGCTTTTTTTTCCATCTTTTTTGACTTTATTGCGCGAAACGCAAATAAGTCCTTCTTTCAAATTTTTGAAGGAAAAATTACCGGCAACTACCTTTTTATTCAGATATTGAGGATTCTCATTTAAGTACAAATAAGCGTACATCAAAAGTTGAAATGCTTTTGCTTTTTTGTTACTCTCGGAGAGTTCTTCCCAATTAAAGAATGTGACTTCACCTTTCTTCAATTTACCTGTTTTATAATCTATTATTCGTAATATATCACCTACCTCATCTACTCTGTCTACCCTTCCTTTCAAATGGAATATGGTATTATTTACGCTGATTTCTCCATTTAAGTTATCTTCCAATCCTTTTATAATAATTTGCTCTCCTTTTTGCTTGGATTTGAGTATTTCCTTTTTCTCTAAGTCCAAAAAATTAAGTGTTAGCTGCTTTGCAATTTCTACACTTAAATAATTTTTACCTTCATCCAGATTATTATTTTTTAAAAGTTTTTTATACTCTCTTACTATTTGATTTAAGATAGCTGGCTTCCAATCGGTAATTAATCTTTCATTAAGGGTGACTTTTTTATAAACCTTATCCAATGCATTATGCACAGCAGTTCCTAAATGACTGGCATCAGCAAACTCATCTACTGCATCATCTTTTCTGATTTTAGCCAAATAATGATAGTAAAAAGCCAAAGAACAATTACTGTATTTATTTAAGGAAGAAGGGGAGACTCCAGCTTTTGCCCAATTAGAGATAGCACCTTCCAACCCTTTATTTTTTATCGTAATTCCCGTTTTATTTTCTAATTGTAATTGTTCACTTTTAAATACATATTCTCTTATTGGAGTGCTAGAATATTCGGATAATATCTGGGTAATAAATCGGCTCTTTTCGCCACTTCCAAGATCATCAGTTTCTGTATTGTAAATTAAAGTAACATGTTCTGCTCTTTGCAAAATACGATAAAAATGATAAGCGAAAACAGCATTACTTTCGGCATAAGTTGGTAAGTGAAAATACTTTTTTATATCATAAGGAATAAAAGAATTCATGCTTTTTTCTTTTGGCAGAGTGCCTTCATTTACCGAAAGCATAATGACATTTTTAAAATCAAGCGTTCTGCTTTCCAGAATTCCCATCAGTTGTACTCCATTTAAGGGTTCTCCTTTAAATGAAATTACTTCTTTGGAAATAATTTGTTGTAGAATTTTCTGCAAAGTTTTTAGCTGCAGTTCTTGCTTGAATTCATCTAATAGTTTTTCAAGAATATTGATACAATCGGAAAATACAAGTAGTATTTCTGACTCAATGGTTCCTTTTTTTCCAACTAATGGTTTTCGCAACAAACTAACTAGTAAATGCAGTGTTTTGATAGCATCTGTTGGTTTGTTCCATGGTTCAAATAAGTATTGAAGCTGTTCTTCTTTGAAATATTCTTTTATTAAAGAAGGACTGATAAAAACAAAATTATCTTTATTAATACTACTCTTTAATTGGGATAAGTTCTCATTATTGCAAATCTTTGCAAAATAAGGATGCTCCAAAAGCCGAATAACATCTTTATAATAAAAAGACTTCTTTTGATAATTATGTGCATGGATTTGCATGCTTATAAGAGCATCTACCAAAGCAAAAAAAGGGGTGTTTTTTAATGGACTTCCCATAGTTACATTCAGCTCTTTTACTTTCTTAGGTAGATGGCTCAATACAGGATAAAGTAAACTCTCATCAGCTAAAATAATGGCTGTATTACTATCATCCAGATCTGCCTCAGAAAATTCGTTTAGTATTTGACTGACTACCTTTGCTTGCGCAATATTTTTTGGACAACCTACAATATCAAATGTTGTTTTAGGCTTGCTAAAATAATTACCTATCCCTTTGAAATCAATCTCATTCCATTTCTTTCGTTGCTCACGTAGAAAACTGCCTGCTTCATGATTAGGGTTATTATAATAGAATTCATCTGCATCCCAAAA
>CAWVYN010000145.1:0-2701 GCA_963934425.1 uncultured Flavobacteriales bacterium
ACTGGCTATGGTGCAACTTATTATAAAATACCTATAATTAAAGATACCGTTATTAAACAGGAATATGAACCGGAAATCATAGATATATTTTAATTTTACAAAAAATAATATAATGAATGAGAGTATAGAAAAAATAAAAACATTAATTATTGGCTCAGGCCCTGCAGGTTATACTGCAGCAATCTATGCAGCAAGAGCTGATATGCATCCAGTTGTTATTCAAGGACTACAACCAGGTGGACAACTAACTACAACTACTGATGTAGATAACTATCCTGGATACAAAGATGGAATTACAGGTCCTGAAATGATGGAAGATTTTAAAGCCCAGGCTGAACGTTTTGGTACTGATACTAGATGGGGAATGGTTACTAAGGTTGATTTTTCTGAACGACCATTTAAAGTAGAAATTGATGAAAAAACAAATGTATTAGCTGAAACTGTAATTATTGCAACAGGTGCTTCTGCCAAATGGTTGGGTATGGAGGACGAAAAACGATTAAGTGGTTATGGAGTATCAGCTTGCGCAACTTGTGACGGTTTCTTTTACAAAGGACAAGATGTGGTAGTGGTGGGTGCTGGAGATACGGCAGCTGAGGAAGCAACATATCTAGCTAAACTTTGCAATAAAGTAATAATGCTTGTAAGAAGAGATGAAATGCGTGCATCAAAAGCTATGCAAAAAAGAGTTTTTAGCACTCCTAATTTAGATGTGCTTTTCCATCATGAAACAAAAAGCATAAATGGAGAAAAAGTAGTAGAAAGTATAACAGCATTCAACAATCAAACGGGTAAGGAAATTACCATTCCTGTTACTGGATTTTTTGTAGCAATTGGCCACACGCCAAATACCGAATTGTTCAAGGAACAATTAGAAATGGATGAGAATGGTTATTTGATAATTGAAGCAGGAACTTCAAAAACTAAAATTCCTGGCGTTTTTGCCTCTGGTGATGTTGCTGACCATGTTTATAGACAAGCAGTTACTTCAGCAGGAACAGGCTGTATTGCAGCATTGGATGCGGAAAGATTCCTAGCGAACCAAAAATAAAATTCAAAAAAACTGACATGAAACTACCTAAAATTGTACAAAAGAAACCATATATATCTGAAGAAAAATCTGGTAAAAAAGCATTCTGCAGATGCGGATTAAGTGGCAAAGACCCTTACTGTGATGGTTCTCATAAAGGTACTGGATTTTCTCCAGAAATTATTGAACTTACAGAAGATAAAAAAGTAGCTTGGTGTGGCTGCAAACATTCCAAAAAAGGTGCATTTTGTGATGGAACTCATAAAGCGCTTTAATCCACTTTATAATCTTTTAACTTTAATATAAAATCAGCCCTTTCTGGCTTAAAGAATGGTACATCCCAAAACCCTTTGTAGTAAATATCGGTTGGGATGTGCTTACTATTAAAATAATCCATATTTACTATTATTTGCATATCCAAATTAATAAGCCAATGCTGATAGGAAAAAATATACTCTCTGTAAAGTACATTAAAATTTTCTTTGTCAAAATAGGAGACAATTTTTCTAATAAGCGCTTCCTCTAAATCTTTCTTACTTAAATCTTTTTTTACTTCCACCGAAAAAATATAACAATCCCTTCCTTTGTAGTTTGTAATCTCAATTTTATAATCGTAATACTGCTGCATGCTAATATCAAATACCGCTAGCTTAACAGACATCCCTCCTTTTTTCTGCTCAGTATCATCATTCCCAACTGAAAATCCCACCGTTTTTGCATCTCGCATATTTTGACTCTCATTTTCATTCTTTCCATTTGATATTTTTAGGGAAACTCCTATGGTATCTGTAGGGAAGAATACCTCATCAAATGCCTCAGGTGTATAATACCTATACTTATTTTTTATTTTACTTATTTGGGTATAAACAGATGCCGTAGACTCTGCATTTCTTCTTAATATTCTTGTGATTTTTTTAGCAAAAATCTTACCCTCATCATTAATGGAATCATCCACAACCCAAGCTTTTTCACCATCAGAAAAATGAGTACCCCATCTGTTTAGTGTACCGATTCTTTTCTCTTTTTTGTTAAAAATATTGAGCTCGCTTTCATAGTGATGAGTATAATATCTTAGATGCTTAAAAGCTATGTAAAAAGTCGTATCCGTTTTTACATAATGAATAAACTCATCTACATCAAACCCCTCCTTCACGCCAGTTACCGTTACACTATCAAGTAAAACTGATTTTACGATTTGTTCTTGGGTAAAAGCAAGCTGAGAGAGAGAGAGAAAGAAGAAGACAATTTTTTTCATAAAAGCAAAGATAAAAAAAAGCAAGGCAGCAAAAGCTGCCTTGCTAACAATTACACATAAGCCGGATTCTGTTCCTAAAAAGGTGCTATCATTTATCTAGGATTAAAGTTGCCTTTAACCTCTAACTGCCTACCCCTCAAGATTGGACGAGCAATCCAAAAATCTTGATATACATGGCATTGCAACACATAGAGTTTGCCTGATTTCACTACAGCCGAACTGTACTTGCTTTCTGTTGCACTGGTCCTCACCTCACGGTGGACGGATGTTATCCGCTATGCTGCTCTCTGGTGTCCGGACTTTCCTCTTCTAACAAAGAAGCGATAGCATCAGTAATTGCGGAACAAAAGTAATTATTCCTATTAAATGTATAGATTTAGAGCCATGAAAAAAATTATATCAACAAACAATGCGCC
>CAWVYN010000146.1:0-2681 GCA_963934425.1 uncultured Flavobacteriales bacterium
TCCTGTTGATTGGTTTGGATGCACACTTAAATAAATAAGAGGCTCAACACCATCTGTATCTACTTTAGATAATTTATCGACAAACCAAATTATTTTTTCCAAGTCTGCTTTCATCTCCTCTGCTGATTTCTCATCAAATTCAAGCTTTGCCAAAGCGGCAATATCTTCAATTAGTTTGCTAGTTATTTCCATAATTTTTCAATTGCTCAAAAATAATATTGTAAACGGTAGTATTCAAATTTTCTGCACTTTTATTTATATCAACTTCAATTGATTTATGAATTTTAATTCTGACTATTCCAGGCCTTCCTTTAAAATATTCTTGAGGAAATATTTCTTTGTTATCTGGCATTGTAATTGGAACTATGGCTATTTTTTTTTCTATTGATAAACGGAAAGGGCCATTTTTGAATTTTTTTAAAAAAACAGCTGCGCTTGGGATTCCTCCTTCTGGAAAAATACACATGCTTTGTCCCTTATCTAATTTTTCTCCAGCTTTTAAAAAGGCAGAATAAGCATCTTTTATTTTGCTTCTATCTACAATTACATTATTTTTTTTGTAGAACCATCCAAATAGTGGAATTTTGGATAATTCAGCCTTTCCCATAAACTGTAATGGGATAGGCAATACTGCCAAGACAAAAGGAATATCTAAGGTAGATACATGGTTTGGGCAAAAAATAAAGCACCCCTTTTTATCTAATTTTTCTTCCCACTCTACTTTTGGAAAAATAAAAGAAAACCAAAGGATGAGTTTAGCCCAGTAACGCGATAAATGGGATATCACTAAATTATTTTTTATAATAGCGGTAAAGAAAAAAAGTACTGGAATAAAGGCAAAAAAAACAAGTATAAACACTAGCAAAAACCACAATCGCCAAAGCGAACTAAAAAGATAGGCAATCCATTTCATTGGGACAAAGATAAAAATCCTATTTTTACAAAATCAAATTTTTTTATAAATGGCAAGAATACTTACAGGAATACAGAGTACAGGGACTCCACATCTAGGAAATTTGTTAGGAGCAATTATTCCAGCAGTAGCCCTTTCGCAAGATATTAAAAACGAAAGTTTGTTTTTTATTGCAGATTTACACTCTTTTACAACAATCCGTAATGCAGAAAATTTAAAAGAAAACACTTATGCTACTGCTGCTGCTTGGCTTGCCTTTGGTTTTGATACGGATAAGAATTTGTTTTATCGGCAATCGGATGTTACAGAAGTAACTGAACTGACTTGGTATTTAAATTGCTTTACCCCTTACCCAATGCTTGCTAATGCACATTCTTTTAAGGACAAAACCGATAAGTTGTCAGATGTAAATTCCGGTTTGTTTACTTATCCTGTGCTTATGGCAGCTGATATTTTACTTTATGATGCTGAAATTGTTCCAGTGGGAAAAGATCAAATGCAACATCTGGAAATGACAAGAGATATTGCAGGAGCTTTCAATCATAAATATCCAAGTTCTTTTGTAATCCCTGAAACAAAAGTGGATAAAAGAGTAATGATTGTTCCTGGAACGGATGGTCAAAAAATGAGTAAATCCTACAATAATGATATTGATATTTTTCTATCTGATAATAAACTTAGAAAACAAATTCTAGGCATAAAAACGGACTCTACCCCAATGGAAGAGCCTAAGGAAACTGAAAATTGTAATGTATTCAAATTATACAAGCTACTATCTTCTGATGAGAAAACAGCTCAGTTAAGATCAAAATATGAAGGTGGTAATTTTGGTTACGGACATGCCAAACAGGAACTTTTTGAATTAATTTGTGTTAATTTTTCTGCAGAGCGCGAAAAGTTCAAGCACCTAATGGAGAACAAAAACATTATAGAAGAGCAATTGCAAAAGGGAGCAGAAAAGGCAAGGGTAATTGCTCGTGAAGTTCTAACAAGAGTTAGAACAAATATTGGCTATTAAATGATTGATAAGCGAATTACCGATTTTATCAATGCGCACCACCTTCTTACATTAGCCACAGCAAAAGAAAATAGTCCCTATTGTTCCAATTGCTTTTATGTTTATGATAAAAAGAAAAAGTGGCTGATTTTTTCTTCTGACAAAAGAACTAAACACGTCCAAGATTTTATAGCCAACCCAAATGTTGCAGGAAGTATTGCATTGAAAACAAAAGAAGTAAGTAAAATACAAGGGGTGCAATTGCTCGGAACAATATTAGAATTAAAAGGAGAGGAATTAAAAATGGCTAAAAAGCAATACCTAAAAGCGTTTCCTTATGCACGACTGATGAAACCAAAATTTTGGGCAATGAAGCTTATTTTTATCAAAATGACACACAATGAATTGAGTTTTGGAAAGAAGTTGGTTTGGGAGCAGTAGTTACCTTCCCTTATACTTTTCAAAAAGTTCCTTTTGATGGTTATTAAGATCAATAGCTTTTCCACTAATAAATGCTTGTTCTACATTGTTTGTCTTCATGTCAAGCGCATCCCCACTGCTAATAAAGAATGTTGCATTGGTAGAGGGCTTGGGGTAATCATTCCTGAAAAAGCAATACCTGATTTCATTTATCAATACATGCTTCTTGCTAGAAAAGATCTGGAGGCAGTCAGTCAAGGGAGCACGTTTCAAGCTATTAATAAAGATGAACTTAAGGATCTACTAACCCCTGTTCCTCCAATGGCTGAGCAGGAGAAAATAGCTGACATC
>CAWVYN010000147.1:0-2666 GCA_963934425.1 uncultured Flavobacteriales bacterium
GTAGAGATGCTAAAATGTATTAATTTGGAATTAGAAATACGACAGACATATTTAAAAAGTAAAGAAGTTAATACTATTTATTTTGGTGGCGGGACACCATCTATTTTAAGTAAAAGCGAAATAAAATGTATTTTAGATTCTATTTCCAACAGCTATAAAATAAAAGAAAATGCAGAAATTACTTTGGAATGCAATCCTGATGATTTGACTAAAGATAAGTTAAAAGCACTAAAAGAAGTTGGGATAAACAGATTAAGTATTGGGGTGCAATCTTTTGATGATGAGGATTTGAAATTCATGAGTCGTTCGCACAATGCTACACAATCAGAAAATTGCTTAAAATTAGCCCAGCAGGTTGGCTTTAATAATATTACTATTGATTTAATTTACGGATTGCCAAATCAAAATTTAGCAGATTGGGAAGAAAATCTGAAAAAAATATTTGCATTTAATATCCCTCATTTTTCGGCATATGCACTTACTGTCGAAAATAAAACTCCATTAAAATATCTAGTCGAGCAAAAGAAAATTACACCATTAAATGAGGGGAAAGTATTGGAGCAGTTTGATACTTTAATGGGTATGGCTGCAGAAAATGGATTTGTGCATTATGAGATTTCAAACTTTGCAAGAAGGGGGAAGTTCTCCAAACACAATACTGCTTATTGGCAAAGCAAACATTATTTGGGAATTGGTCCTTCTGCTCATTCCTACAATGGAAAGAGTAGAAGCTGGAATGTTTCCTCTAACAAAGAATATATTCAAAAGATGATAATTGGGGAAGATTATTTTGAAACAGAAGTCCTTACAAAAAACCAACAGTACAATGAATATATTTTTACATCACTTAGAACAATTTGGGGGGTAAATTCTGAAACAATCAACGTGAAATTTGGCATTAAGTTTCAAAACCATTTTTTAAAAGAAGTTAAAAAATGGGAGAGTAAAAAGGATATTAAAAAAACAGAATACACTTACACTCTTACAAATTCTGGAAAATTTTTGGCAGATGCTATTGCGTCTGATTTGTTTATTGTTGATTAGATTCTACAAGAATTTTTTTAAAATATGCTTCATATTCATTTACAACGATTTCCCATTTATAAACAGTATCAATCTTTTTTAAATTATTTAAGACAAAGGATTCTTTGTGATTTAACAACTCTTCATTTTCTAGTAAACAAACTAATTCATCAGAATTTAAAAAGTAAAAGGCGTTATTCTCAATCACTGATTTATTAAAACGATTATCATGCGAAAAAATAAAGGTTTTTGCTGCCATTGCCTCTAGGAGCGCCGGATTAGTGCCGCCAACCGAATGGCCATGTAAATAGTATTTGGAATAAAAACGAATATTATCCAAATGATCTTTATTAAAAATTTCTCCTAAAAAAACGATACCTGAATCTCGGTACTTGTCTTTCAAAAAATTACCATAAGGAGTTGAATGATTTCCAACCAAAAAATATGGAGTTTGAATTTTACTTTTGCTATAGGCATCAAACATCATCTCCAAGTTATTTTCCGGTTCCAATCGAGCAACAGAAAGCAAGTAGTTATTTTTTTCTAAGTCATATTTTTTTAAGCACTCTATATTTGGCTTCTTAATTCTTTCAGTACCATAAGCAATCATTTCTGATTCTCTACCGTATTCTTCCAAAATATATTTTTGAATACCAATATTATCTGCAATTAAATAATCAGAAAACATTACACCATATTTTTCCAAAGTTTTAGTTATTTTTTGCACAATTTTACCCCATTTTGATCTTTTCCATTCCAATCCATCTAAATTAGTAACAATAATCTTTCCCCTATGCCTGCAAAAAATAATGGATAAAGAAGAAGTGATTAATCCTAATTCCAGGATAATATCAAAATCCTTTTTTATGGCATCTTTTAAACAGAAATAATCATAAATAAAATTAGAAACAGAATTCCCAAATATTTGTTGAGGGCTTTTTTTTCTTATGATTTTTACTCCTTTAAAGCTGCTTTCTTTGTAGGTATGAAAATTAGGATTATAAATGCTTACATCATGTCCTTTTGCAACTAAGCCAACCGATAAATATTCTGCACATTGTTCAAACCCTCCATAATTATTTGGAATACCCCTAGTGCCTAAAATTGCGATTTTCATTTATATTTTTCTAACTTAATTTTGCGAAAATAGATAAAAAAAAGAAGTTGAAAAAAAACCTAAAAAAGCAGATAATATTTTCCTTTATAAAACCGTATAAATCTGCCAAAAAATATTCTAAAACCTATTTAAGCCAATATTTAATTTATTTGTATCTTGCAAGACTTTAATAAAGGAATAATTTATGCTTATGAATAGAAAGATTATTATAATTTGTTTTGGCCTAATTGTAGGGTTTTTAGGAATAAATAGTGCTAATGCGCAATGTAATATTGTTGTAGATACTGCAAATATTACTCAGGTAACGTGTCCAGGAGGAGTAGATGGTTTTGCAAGTTTATCCCAGACCCCATACACCACTTATTCTTGGGACAATATAACAAATGGGCTAAATTATGGAATTGGAGCAATGTTGACTTCGACAAACACATTGGCAGCAGGGCTCTATATTGTAACTGGAACTACACCTCTATCAGGCTTTTGTCCACCAACTATGAGTTCAGATACTTTTGAAATTTTAGAGCCC
>CAWVYN010000148.1:0-2655 GCA_963934425.1 uncultured Flavobacteriales bacterium
ATCAAATCCCAATTAGGAAGTTGCGGAGTAAAATTAGTCCCTTTAAGTAACTTAACAAAAAGTGCATCTGGAGCAGTTGGTCCTGTTGTGCTTAACTCCCCAACTTGATAGATATTACTACCGATTGTATATTGAAAAGCCACCGCCAACACCTCATCATTATTTAAAGCTTGATTTAAGGAAATATACCCCAATTGCGGATGCAAAGTGTATTCTGAAGAAGTAAGTTGTCTGGCTCTTTCTAGCTTTTCATAATCCTGTGCGGCTTTGAAAAAAATATTATAAGGAGGTCCAAAAGTATTATTCACTTGATTGATGTCTCTTGCGGCATTGAAACTATTTGTAAGGTTCAAGTATAAATCATTTGCATTTTCATTATCTGGAAATTGCCCAAAAACATTATTAGCAAAATAAGGGGAGTTATTATAAATTTCTGTTTCCCCTAAATCCAAAAAGGCAACAATGTTTCTGGTATTATTTGTGGTGCCAATTTTGTTGGTAATCCAAACCTCCATTTTTGTAATATTTATCCCAGAATTTATAAATGGTAAATTAGCAAGAGCATCATCATATTTTTCTTTAAAATAGTGCGCTAAAAAGAAATGCTTATTAGCCTCATAATCATCTGCATAAACATCAAATTCTGAAGTTTGTGCTCCCCCACTTACTTCCACTTCTGAAGTTTTGCTTTTTTGTTGAGATAAAATACTTGTAATTGTTGTTCTTCCAAATTGTAATTGTGCCTTCATTCCAAAAAGGGAAGTGCTTCCGGTAATAAGCGTACCATTTAGAGGTAAGGAAACGTTCCCTACTTCCAATTTTTTGATAATCTCATCTTCACTTCCTGTATATTCCAGCTTCATTTTGTTTTCGAAATCAAAAGTGCTTTCGGTATTATAATTGGTAGTGAGTTTAAGTTTTTCTCCAATTTTTCCTATTACATTCATTTGGATTTTCTCTACAAAATCAAAAGAAGTAGTTCTTCTTTGTTCTTCCGGAAGGGAAGGATTATCAAGCCGATTTACCCTGAGAGAAAATATAAGCTCAGCCGAACCTTGTGGTCTAATATCCACTGTATTTCCTCCAAAAAGCCGATCGAATGCTTGCCCTCCAATATAGAGTTTTGGTAAGCCAAAAGCAGAAGTTTGTTTTACTTTTCGCTCTCCTGTTCTTAAATCCCAATAAGTAGTGTTTGATTTTTCGAGCTGATACTGCTGGTATTCTTGAAAACTCATTACTCTAGGTAAGCCCACATTTCTATAGCCAATTCTTTGCCACTCATAATATTGGTTTGTACTTGGATTATACTCCACATAAGTAGAAAAAATACTAGGATGATTCATATACAAACCTCCACTTTCATTTCCATTAAATGGATATGCCAATGAACTGTCATTTTGAGAAAATGACTGCATATAAAACAGTACAAATACTGCAAATAGTATGTATATATTTTTTCTGCTCAAATCTAGTAGATATTGAATTACATTCCGCTTAAAGCAGATTTCACCAAAGCTTCTACAGATAAGTCTTCAGAACTATTTCTGAGGGTGTTATCCACTTTCTGCTCGGCTACTTTTTTACTAAAACCTAATGCAACTAATGCAGATAACGCTTCTGATCGTAAATCATTGTTTTGATACAAAGGAATATCAGTAGTAGTAATTCCCTTGCCTAATTTGTCTTTCAAATCAATAATTATTCTTTGTGCTGTTTTGCCTCCAATTCCTTTCACGCTTTGCAAAGCTGCAACATCAGCAGAAATAATATATTGACAAGTCTCTTGTGGAGTAAAAGTAGATAAAACCACTTGTGCAGTGCTTGGCCCAACTCCTGAAACAGATATTAAATTCCTAAAAAGTGTTCGTTCATCTTCATCTGAAAACCCATAAAGCGTATGAGCATCTTCTTTTATCGATAGATGCGTAAAAAGAAAACAATTTTCTTCTTTAATATTGGAGTAGGTTTGCAGGGAGATATTCAGTTTATAACCTATCCCATTACAATCTATGACTACATAGGTTGGCGTTTTCTCAACTAATCTTCCTTTAATGTGCGTTATCATTTTGATTGCTTTTATAAAAAACAAATCTAACAAATTGAACGATTTACGCTTAAAACAAAACCCTATACTTTTAAGGCATAGGGTTTTCATAACTATTATAAAGATTTAACTATCTTTTAATGATTAACTTTTTGATTGCTAACAAATTCCCATCAGTAGTAATTCTGCCAAAATACATGCCATTTGGTAAATCGCCAATAAATATCTTTTGATTTTCCACTTGATTTAGCGTAATAGTTTTGAGCTTATTGCCCAAAACATCTACTATTGCTATTGTACATTCTTCCTTAGCAGTATAAATAATGCTGACATAATCCTTTGATGGATTTGGATAAAAATTAGATATTTTTTCTGATAAATACTTGTCCTCAATTGCAGTAGTTGTAGCCTCAAAAGTTACTGTAAAGCATGTCTCGTCTGTAGAGTCAGCATCATCATAAAAACAATATTCTATTTTCCCTGTACTAGATAAGCCAAAAGCATCATAATAACCAGAATGTGCTGGCAGATCAGGATATGCCACAAATTGCCCAGAAGTAAGTGTTGCTAGTTGCCCTGAAACTAATGTGCCTGCCCCATAGCAAGCGCCT
>CAWVYN010000149.1:0-2647 GCA_963934425.1 uncultured Flavobacteriales bacterium
CATTTGAAAAGAAAATGCTAGTTCGCTTAGGATTTAAACAATTTAAAGACAAAGAATAAATTGCTTTGCTTATTTTTGGCAGACTTTAAAATAAAAAAATGAAACTATTAATATCGTTAGCAACACGATTAATCCCAAGACATTATTTACAACATGTAAGCCATTTCTTTTTACAAATCTTTTCCCTTTTTATAAGAGGTGATAAATTTAAGGATCCCATTAATGGAAGAACTTACCGTAAATTATTGCCTTATGGTAGACTAAGATCTCGTAAAAATGCGCTTGCACCTGATAGTATGAGTTTGGAAAGACACAGATTAATGTGGCTTTTTATGAAGGAAAAAACAAACTTCTTTACTGATAATATAAAATTTTTACACATTGCTCCTGAGTATTGTTTTATCAAACTTTTTAAAGAAATGAAGAACTTAGATTATACTACTGTAGATCTAATTTCTCCTTGGGCAGATATAAAAATGGATGTGCATAATATTCTCTTTGATAAAAATACTTTTGATGTAGTGATTTGTAATCATGTGTTGGAACATGTAGAGGATTCTCACAAGGTTATGTGTGAATTTTATAGGGTAATGAAGCCTGGTGGATGGGGAATTTTCCAAGTTCCAATTGATATAAATAACCCAAATACAGAAGAAGATAAAAGCGTAACCGATCCAAAAGAAAGGGAAAGATTGTATTGGCAAAATGATCATTTAAGATTGTTTGGTTTGGATTATGGAAAAAAATTGGCTGCTGCTGGCTTTAAGGTTACAGAAAGCGATTTTATTAATGAATTAGAGCCACAACTAGTTGAACACTATGCTTTGCCAAAAGGAGAGATTGTTTATTTTTGTGAAAAGAAATAAATGAAAGCTTTCCTGACTTCTCTTCTATTTATTTGCTTTACAAATCAAATAATTTCCCAAAATTTAAGTAATATATCTTTCGGTACAGATTCTACTTTTGAAGTAGTAAGTTGGAATATTGAATGGTTTCCAAAAAATGGACAAACAACTGCTAATTATGTGCAGACAATTCTGACTAATTTGCAAGCAGATGTCTATGCCTTACAAGAAATTGACGACACAACACTTTTAAAGCAAGTAGTTAATAATATTCCTGGATATGAATGTTATTTTAAAAGTGATTGGTTTTCTGGTTTAGCCTATGTGTATAATGCCAACAAAGTGCAAGTAAACAGAAAATATGAGATATATTCTGCAAGCCAATATTGGAATGCATTCCCAAGGTCGCCACAAGTATTGGAACTCAATTTTATGAATGAAGATTATGTGATAATTGATAATCATTTTAAATGCTGTGGGGATGGAATAATAAACCAGAATGACCCAACAGATGAGGAATTTAGAAGGCTTACAGCAGTAACTCTTTTAAAGCAATACATAGATAGTATTTTTTCAAATGACAAAGTAATTGTTGTTGGTGATTTGAATGATATTCTAACCGATGCACCAATAAATAATGTTTTTCAAGCCCTAATTGATGATACTGTAAATTATGTATTTGCAGATATGCAAATTGCACAAGGAAGCAATAATGATTGGAGCTACCCTTCTTGGCCATCACACTTAGATCACTTCATGATTACAAACGAAATATTTAATGATTTTTCAAAACCAAACTCTGAGATAAGAACGATAAAAGTAGATGATTATATGAGTAATTGGTATACTTATGAAAATAACATTTCTGACCATAGGCCTGTAGGTTTAAAACTGGAAATGGATTCAGTAATTATTTCATCTACTATTCTGACAAATCCTTCTGAAAAAAAACTTCTTAAAATAATAGATGTTTTAGGACAAGAAACAAAAGGTAATAAAAATGAACTGCTTTTCTATATTTATGATAATGGCACATTAGAGAAGAAACTGATAATTGAGTAGTTACTCTCCTATATAAACTACCTTTTTAGTCTCAAAAAATTCTTCTTCAAAAAAGTCAGCAATATTGTATCTTTGGTAAGAAATCCCTTTAAATTCTTCCGTTAAATCCCCTCCTTTTAAGTAGAGAATCCCATTGTTTAATGTATTGCTGTGTGTTTTATTGAACTTACCTTTTACCCATTTTCTAAAATCTGTCATATTAGTTACTGCTCGGCTTACTACAAAATCAAAAGTTTCATTTATATTCTCAGCTCTATCATACATTGTACGGATATTAGAAAGATCTATTACACTGCTTACCTCATTCACTACTTTTATTTTCTTACCAATACTATCCACTAGTAAAAATTCAGTTTCAGGAAATAAAATAGCTAATGGAATGCCTGGAAAACCACCACCAGTGCCAATATCTAAAACTTTTGTGCCTGTTTTAAATTGAATTACTTTTGCAATTGCTAAAGAGTGTAACACATGATTAATATAAAGTTCCCCAATATTTTTTCTGGAAATTACATTTATCTGTGTATTCCAATGCTCATAAAGGTCTTGTAATTGTGAAAACTGCTTAATTTGTTTCTCTGATAACTCAGGGAAATACTTAAGAATAATTTGCATTAGAAACTGTCTTTTGAGCCAGACATGATATTAAATAATTGCTCTCTACTTCTATGCAATTGTGCCTTAACCGTACCAAGTGGAATGTCTAATTCAGAAGCAACTTCTTCATAACTCATTTCTTT
>CAWVYN010000150.1:0-2614 GCA_963934425.1 uncultured Flavobacteriales bacterium
TAAAAGGGAGATGCTCTACCAGCTGAGCTATCAGGTCGATTAAAAACGGTTGCAAATATATTACTATTTCTCATTAAAAAAATCTTTTTTTTATAAGTTTTAGTTATGAATTGGATACCTTTCAAATTCCGCATTTCTATCAAATAAAAAGCGATATGTTTTTAGTTTTTGATAGTTAGTTGCGCCAAGCCCTTCTATGAGTTTTAGCATCTTTGGATTAAAGTCTCCAACCCAAGTCATAATGATATTTTCATATTTTTTACTCTTTATAAACTGATTGGATATTCTCTGTATAAGCGCTCCTTCCACTCCCTTTTTCTGAAAATTCGGAGAAACACCAAAAACAACTCCATGCACATTCTTAGGTGGAAAAATTTTTAAAAGAAAAAAGAATTTAATCTTTCCCCATAAATTTAAATTCCCTTTTAGATGACGGAAAATTTCATTGAGTTCAGGTAAAAAGATTGAGAAGGCAATCGGCTCCATTTTATAATAAGCAAACCAGATTATTTTTTCATCCATAATTGGACTCATCTTATTGATAATGCTTACCGCTTGTTTTTGCCTCATTTCCTTAAAATTCTGAAAAGAATTACCCCAAGCTTTGTTGTAGACTATGCGAAAATCCTCTGCATATTTTAGTTTCTCTTTTTTTCTAAAATGTGCAAAAGTATAATCTTTATCTTCTGCTATTCGCTCCGCTCTTATTTTGTATTTTTCTTGTAAAGGAGCGGTCACTTCCCTTACAGTAACATGTTGGTTGTAATAGGTTTGAAATCCGTATTCTTCAAAAAAGCTTTGATAATAAGAAGGATTATAATTGTTGGCATATACACTCTGATGTTCAAATCCTTCAACCAATAATCCCCAAAATTTATCCTTTTCCCCAAAATTAATTGGCCCATCCATTGCATTACATTCCCTTTCATTAAGCCATTGCTGACAAGCATCAAATAAAATAAATGCAGCTTTTTTATCATCAATACACTCAAAGAAACCCATGCCTCCAACAGCCAATCTTCCGCTTTTCATTTTTCGATTTACAAATGCTGCAACTCTACCAATTACAACTTCTTCTTGATCTAGAAGAATCCATCTAATCACTTCTCCATGTCTTAGTTTTTTGTTTTGCTTTTTATCAAAAACAGATTCAATATCTTGCTTTAAATGAGCTACCCAAACTTTATTATCTTTGTATAACTTAAAAGGAAGCTGATGAAAACTTTTTATAGTCCTTTTTCTATTTACTTCAACTAATTGCATATAAATTCCTTAATTTGTACAGTAAAAATAATATAATTTATGAAAGATAAAGTTATTATCATTACAGGTGCCTCATCAGGTATTGGGAAAGCTTTGGCTTTTGCCTTGGCAAAAAATGGAAATAAATTGGTGCTTGCTGGCAGAAATAAGGGAAAACTTACTACTGTTTTACAAGAAATAAATGCAGATAACATAAGTGCAATTAGTATTGTAACTGATGTTTGTAAAGCACAAGATTGCAAGAATTTGATTAACAAATGCATTACACAATTTGGTAGAATTGATGTGCTAATCAATAATGCTGGAATATCTATGCGAGGACTTTTTAACGAATCTGATTTGGAAGTAATTCAGAAAGTAATGAATACAAATTTTTGGGGAGCTGTATTCTGCACAAAATATGCGCTTCCCTATTTGCTTCAATCAAATGGCTCATTAGTAGGTGTTTCCTCTATTGCGGGATATATTGGATTACCTGAAAGAAGTGCATACTCAGCTTCCAAATTTGCCATGAATGGTTTTTTGGAATCAATTAGAAGTGAAAATAAGGATAATGATTTGCATGTCCTTATTGCTTGTCCTGGATTTACGTCAAGTAATATTCGAAAAGCTGCCCTTACAAAAGATGGCACTCCACAAAAAGAGAGCCCAAGAAATGAGCAAAAAATGATGACAGCTGAGAAAGTTGCAAGAAAAATTATTTGCGCAATAGATTATAAAAAAGATATTTTGATCTTAAGCACAAATGGTAAACTTGCTGTTTGGCTCAATCGTTTTTTCCCAAAGCTAGCCAAACGATTGGTTTTTAATCATTTCAAAAAAGAAAAACAATTTTAGAAATGAAAATCTTCTTAATAGGTTTTATGGGATGTGGCAAAACAACTTTAGGGAAAAAGTTAGCTAAACATTTAAATTATAATTTCATTGATCTGGATAGTTATATCGAAAAAAAAACAAATAAAACCATAACTGAAATTTTTGAAAATAAAGGAGAAAAAAAATTTAGAATTGTTGAAAAAGAAAGCTTGATGGAAGTTTGTAAAAAAGATAACTTTGTAATTGCCACTGGAGGTGGAACCCCTTGTTTTTTTGATAATATGCAGAAAATACTAGATAGTGGAAAAGTCATCTACTTAAAAAAGGAAATAGAAGATTTATTAGGAAGATTAGAAACAGAGAAAAGACAAAGACCACTTATTAAAAATAAATCCGCAAAAGAATTAGAGAGTTTTATCCGTAATAAACTATCAGAAAGAGAATGCTTCTACAAGAAATCAAATTATATTTTACAGGGAAAAAGTATTTGCGAGAAAGAGATTCGAAATTTAATTTTCTAAGAAAGATAAACACC
>CAWVYN010000151.1:0-2595 GCA_963934425.1 uncultured Flavobacteriales bacterium
AGTAAGCTTAAAAAGAAAGGGAAAAACTACAAGCACAAAAAAGGATATAAAAGAAGATAAATGGCTACATTCAAAGTAAAAGGAGGAGTAAAATTAAAAGGTGATTTACATCCACAAGGAGCCAAAAATGAAGCATTACAAGTTTTATGTGCCGTACTTTTAACTCCTGAGGAAGTTGTCATGGAAAATGTGCCAAACATCCGTGATGTAAATATACTTATTGATCTTTTGCGTGATTTAAATGTTGTTGTAAATCAGATTGATAAAGAGACGTACAGCTTTAAAGCTGACAATATAGATATCAACTATTTATCATCAGAAGATTATAAAGAAAAAAGCAGCAAAATACGAGGTTCTATCATGATTGTAGGACCGCTACTTGCTCGTTATGGAAAAGGATACATTCCAAGACCTGGAGGTGATAAAATTGGGAGGAGAAGATTAGACACCCATTTCATTGGCTTTGAAAAATTGGGCGCCAAATTTATTTATGATAGTAAAGAGGAATTCTATAGAGTTACAGCTGGCGAACTTAAGGGAGTGGATATGCATTTGGAAGAGGCATCCGTAACTGGTACTGCGAATATTATAATGACAGCCGTAATGGCAAAAGGAGAAACCTCTATTTACAATGCTGCATGTGAACCATATTTACAACAACTGTGCAAGATGCTAAATAGTATGGGAGCAAAAATAACAGGAGTTGGCTCTAACCTTTTGCACATTGAAGGAATTGAAAGTTTAGGCGGCTGCACACACAGAATACTTCCTGACATGATTGAGATTGGCTCTTTTATTGGCTTGGCTGCAATTACAAAATCAAAAATAACAATCAAAAATGTAAGTTATGAGAACTTGGGATTGATTCCTTCTGTGTTCTCGAAATTAGGAATCAAAATGGAGCGAAAAGGAGATGATATTTTTATTCCTTCGCAAGAGAGTTATGAAATTACAAACTTTATTGATGGCTCTATTTTAACTATTTCTGATGCACCTTGGCCTGGCTTTACCCCAGATTTATTGTCTATTGTTTTAGTAGTTGCATCTCAAGCAAAGGGCTCTGTTCTTGTTCATCAAAAAATGTTTGAATCTCGCCTTTTCTTTGTTGATAAACTCATTGATATGGGCGCTCAAATTATTTTGTGTGATCCACACAGGGCAACCGTTATTGGTCTAAATCATCAATTTAAATTCAAAGCAACTACCATGACTTCCCCTGATATCAGAGCAGGAGTTTCTCTTTTATTGGCAGCACTTGCGGCAGATGGAGAAAGCACCATTCATAATGTAGAGCAAATTGATAGGGGCTATCAAAATATTGACACAAGATTAAATTCTATTGGAGCACAAATCACTAGAATTGATTAATTATACAAACTACTTACAATAAACTACAAACTATTTCATGAAAAAACTACTAATTATTACATTGCTATTTTCTTCAATTACTACATTAATTATAGCCCAAGAAATTGGCTTAAATATTAGCGACAAAGCTCCTGAATTGGCTTACGAAAATCCGAATGGTGAAGAGTTAAAGCTATCTAGTTTGGAAGGTAAATTAGTACTAATTGATTTTTGGGCTAGCTGGTGCGGACCATGCAGAAAAGAAAATCCAAATTTGGTAAGTGCTTATCAAAAATACACTAAAAAAAATTTTAAGCAAGGAAAAGGGTTTGAAATTTATAGTTTATCGCTCGATTCAAAACAAAAAGCTTGGGTAAACGCCATTAATAAAGATGAATTATTTTGGCAATTCCATGTCTCAGATCTGGGTGGCTGGCAATCCGAAGGATCTAATAAATATGGCATTCGTTCTATTCCAAGTAATGTACTTATTGATGGAAAAGGAATTATTATTGCAAAAAACCTCAAAGGAGCAGCACTACATAGGTTTTTAGAAAATTCTCTAAAATAAATACTGACAGATTGTCCAAGAATTAGTTTGGCAAAGAATTTGCATTATATCTTTTTCTGAAAGTCTAAAATAAAACTATGAGTAAAAAGAACACAGAAGAAAATACTAAAAAGAAAGAAGCAAAAAAGAAAGAGTTACATGAAGAAAAACAACTCACTACTGAAGAGCTTTTGGCCTTGGAGAAAGATCAACATTTACGACTTATTGCGGAGTTTGATAATTTCAGAAAAAGAACAGCAAAAGAAAGGATATCTCTTTTTGCTACTGCTGGACAAGACATTATGACTTCATTGCTGCCAATTTTGGATGATTTGGAAAGAGCAATTGAAGCTAACAATTATGACAAAGCACATGGGATATTTCTTATCTACAATAAGTTGAAATCTACATTAGAAACAAAAGGATTAAAAGAAATGGAAAATCCTATTGGGAAAATACTAAATACTGAGATGCATGAAGCAATTAGTATGATTCCTGCTGAAAACAAGAAACAAAAAAATAAAATTATTGATACAGTAGAAAAAGGTTATTTGCTAGGAGAAAAAGTAATTCGACATGCCAAGGTTGTGGTTGCTAATTAAGAAAAACAAAGATGACAAAAAGAGATTATTATGAGATTTTAGGAGTTAGCAAAAATGCTGATGCTAAAGAGATAAAAAAAGCATACCGAAAATTAG
>CAWVYN010000152.1:0-2577 GCA_963934425.1 uncultured Flavobacteriales bacterium
AAGAACAAATAGATTTCTTTTGAGTAAATTTGCTTTTTTACTATCCCAATTGCCGTTTGTTAAACTCTCATCAATATATTTTGAGATTTCATTTAATCTGCTTGTGTAGGCTTTAAAATCATATTCTTTTTTAATTTTTGAAATAAGTGCTTTATCCCTTAAAGCGTTTCTAGAATCTTGATCTACTTTATTTTTTAACTCGTCTTTTATTTGCTCAAATAAAGGGATAGGTTTTTTCTCTAAAAGCTTAACAATATGCCAGCCAAAATCTGTTTTGAAAGGTACGGAAATCTCACCTGAATGATCAAGAGAGAATGCGGAATTTTCAAATTCCTTTACCATTTTTCCAACACCAAACCAAGGAAGGCTTCCTCCCTTTACAGCTGTTGCCCTGTCTTCAGAAAATTGTTTTGCCAATTCTCCAAAATCTTCTCCTATTTTTAATTTTTCGGAAATCTCTTCTATTTTAGTTTTACTTATTTTAATTTGCTCATCAGAGGCATCTTTAGCTAATCTGAACATAATATGTGCTACTTTTACCTCTCCGATTGCTTTTCTTTTATTATTTACTTTTATCAAATGATAACCATACTTTGTTCTCACAGGATTAGAAACCTTTCCTATTTCGGTATTATAAGCAGCGCTCTCAAAAGGATACACCATCATAAATACGCTAAAAAATCCCAAATCTCCTCCATTATTCAAGGCAGATTTATCATCAGAATATTGCTTTGCTAGTTGTGAGAAACCCATTCCTTTAAGAATTTTACTTCTAATATCTTTTGCTTTATTATATGCCTTTAAAGTATCTACAGGGAGGGCTTTCTCAGGAACTGCTATTAAAATATGGCTTGCATTTACATCGGTTTGCATTCGTTCATAAGCCTGCTCTATCAATTTGTCATCAAATTGATTGTCTCTCAGGTATGGTTTGGAAAGTTGACTCCTGTACATAGCAAGCTCATTTACAAATGCTGGAATGGTATCATATTGCAGTGCTTTTGCCTCTTTTACTTTTAATCGGAAATTGATAAAAAGCTGCATATATTCATCTAAATACTCTTTTGTAATTGTAGAATCGTTACGGTTATTTTTGTAAAAAATAGATTTGAACTCATCTAAAGTAATTTTATCATCTCCAACACTTAAAATAACTGCACTATTTTGTGCAGAGGATAACGAGTAAACATAAAAAATAACAAATAATAACAAATACTTTCTCATCTTCATTTTTAATAATTTATAAATTTAGTTTCTACTATAATTTGGAGCTTCTCTAGTGATGGTTACATCATGAGGATGACTTTCTGCAACACCAGCTGCTGTAATTTTGATAAATGTTGCCTTGCCTAAGTTTTTAATATTTTTAGCACCACAATATCCCATACCAGCCTTTAGTCCACCAATCATTTGATGCACAACTTCTGATAAAGTTCCTTTGTAAGCAACTCTTCCAACAATGCCTTCAGGAACTAATTTCTTAGAGTCATTCTCAGTAGTTTGGAAATACCTGTCTTTGGAACCATCTTGCATAGCATCTACTGAGCCCATTCCTCTAAAAGTTTTGAATTTTCTTCCTTCAAAAATAATGGTTTCTCCAGGAGCTTCTTCCACACCAGCAATTAGTGAGCCAAGCATAACCGTACTAGATCCAGCCACCAAAGCTTTAACTATATCACCAGAATATCGGATTCCTCCATCAGCAATAACTGGAATATTTTCCTTTTTTGCTACCTCATTCACTTCCAAAAGAGCAGTGAGTTGAGGTACACCAATACCGGCAATAATTCTAGTAGTACAAATAGAGCCAGGGCCAATACCAACTTTTATGCAATCAGCTCCGGCATCAATAAGAGCTTTTGCAGCTTTTCCTGTGGCTATATTTCCTACAACAACGTCTAATTTTGGAAATTCCGATTTTATTTTTTTTAGTAAATCTATTACTCCTTTGGAATGTCCATGAGATGTATCGATAATTATTGCGTCTACTGATGCTTTTACTAGTGCCGAAACCCTCTCTGAAACGTCTGAAGTTACGCCAACTGCGGCTACTACCCTTAATCTACCATACTTGTCTTTACAAGCATTAGGTCTCATTCGGTTTTTGATAATATCTTTAAAAGTGATAAGCCCAACTAATTCATTCTTTTTATTGACTACTGGTAACTTTTCAATTTTATTTTCTTGTAAAATTTGTTCTGCATTTGCTAAATCCGTGATTTCTGTAATAATGATATCATCTACAGTCATTATCTTTTTTATAGGTAAACTCAAGTCTTTTTCAAAACGTAAATCTCTATTCGTAACAATTCCAACTAGTTTATTCTCTGTATTTACAATAGGAATACCGCCAATACCATGTTCTTCCATTATGCTTAGTGCATCCCCAACTTTTGCTTCATCGCCCAAAGTAATAGGATCTAAAATCATACCACTTTCTGATCGTTTTACTTTTCTTACTTCATTAGCCTGATGTTTGATGCTCATATTTTTATGCAGAACACCAATACCGCCTTCTTGGGCTATAGCAATAGCCATTTCTGCTTCTGTTACGGTATCCATCGCAGCAGAAACAAT
>CAWVYN010000153.1:0-2544 GCA_963934425.1 uncultured Flavobacteriales bacterium
TTAATATTAAAAACAATGATTTTGTAAAAGGAAAAAAGAATGAATCAAATGTCATCTAATAGTTATTCCACAGTAACTGATTTAGTTAAATTTCTTGGTTGGTCTACATTACAATGTTACTCCTAATTTTTATGAGAAATCACAAGATAAAAATCAGAACATAATAGTTTGATCCCAAGCAGTTTTATAAATTCTTCATATAATACTACTATCAAAAAAAGAGGGGGGAAGAAACTGAAATAATGAGAGGCATTATAATTAAACTTTTCGCTAACAATCTTTAAATTATTTTTTTGACAGAGTTTTTTAAATCCAAAATAATTACATTTATGATAATACGATTTCCATCCTCTTGCTCCTGTTTTTGACCAAGGCAATAATATTTGCAGAACTTTTTCCTTAAGAGTCTGAGATAGAGTACGATTTAAGATTGAAAACGGATGTAAATTAGACGGTTGCCGGCAAGCAATAACTCCATTTTCACTAAGTAACTCTGATAATTTTCTAAACGAAATATTATTATCCTTTATATGCTCCATTACCATATTTAATAATATTAAATCATATTTCTCAATTGTGTCAAAACTTTTTAGATCTGTTATCTCGAAGTGCTCAAATTTTGTTTTGGTTTCTTTTAAGTCAATAGATTGGTCGGGATCTATGCCGTGTAAAATAATATTATAATCTTCTATAATTTTTTTCTTACAAAGAGGTCTAATATTACAGCCTACTTCTAATACTTTTCGAATGTTATTATTCTTAAAAATATCATTAAGCCCCTCGTTAAGGGTGTACCGTTTTTCTCGATAGTTATTTACAAAATCTGCAAATTTCTTAAAACTCCTTATCATCTTGGGTTTGTGTTTATTTTACTCAACGGTAACACTCTTAGCCAAATTTCTTGGCTGATCAACATTACATTTCCGCATAACAGCAATATGGTAAGAGAGCAATTGCAAAGGAATAATAGAAAGTAGCGGCATTAATTCCTCAAAACAAGAGGGGATTTCAATGCAATAATCTGCAATTTCTTTTACCGTTTTGTCACCCTCCGTGACTATGGCAATAAGGCGACCTCCTCTGGCTTTTACCTCTTGTATATTACTCACTACTTTTTCATAATTTCCTTTTCGTGTGGCAAGTACCACAATTGGCATTTTCTCATCAATTAGCGCAATTGGTCCGTGTTTCATTTCTGCTGCTGGGTAGCCCTCTGCATGTATGTATGAAATTTCTTTTAGCTTAAGTGCCCCCTCTAAAGCTACTGGGAAATTATACCCCCTTCCCAAATACAAAAAGTTAGTCGCATCTTTAAATTCTGCTGAAATTTTCTTAATTAAATCATCCGATTCTAGCACTTTCTCTACTTTGCTAGGGATCAGATCCAGCTCAGTAATTATCTGTCGATATTCAGTGCTTGTTAGTGTCCCTTTTTCTTTGGCAATCCTTAGTGCCATAAGCGTAAGCACCACCACTTGTGTGGTAAATGCTTTGGTAGAAGCCACTCCTATTTCTGGTCCGGCATGAGTGTAACTTCCAGCGTCGGTTAATCTTGGAATGGATGAGCCAACCACATTGCAAATACCTAAAATAGTCGCCCCTTTTGCTTTGGCTAGTTCTAATGCTGCTAAAGTATCTGCCGTTTCCCCGGATTGTGAAATGGCCAAAACCACATCTTTTTCCGTAATAATTGGGTTTCTATAACGGAATTCTGAAGCATATTCTACCTCAACAGGAATCCTTGCTAAATCTTCAAAAAGATATTCGCCAATAAGTCCAGCATGCCAAGAAGTCCCACAAGCCACAATTATGATGCGTTCGGCATTCAGTATTTTCTTTTCGTAATCCAAAATTCCTCCTAAAGTTATCTCTCCTGATTTAGTGGAAATTCTACCTCTCATGGTGTCCAAAATAGATTTAGGTTGCTCAAAAATTTCTTTGAGCATAAAGTGTTCGTATCCTTCTTTCTCAATAACTTCCAAGCTAAGCTCTAACTCATCAATATAAGGGGTTTTCTTAATGTTAGAAATGGTTTTAATTTCTAACTCTTCATTTTTGTTAATACGAGCAATTTGCTCATCTTCCAAATACACTACATTTCGAGTGTATTCTACAATTGGGGTAGCATCAGAAGCCAGAAAATACTCCCCTTTTCCTATCCCAATTACAAGTGGACTTCCTTTTCTGGCAGCAATTATTTCCTCATTATTGCCCTTTTCAAACACCATAATAGCATAAGCGCCAACCACTTCATTTAGTGCCAAACGAACCGCCTCAAACAAGCTTACTTTCTCATGATTTTTAACTTCTTCAATCAAATGAACCAGTACTTCTGTATCGGTTTCACTCTCAAAAGTATGCCCTTTTTTCATTAGAGCTTTTTTTATGGAATTATAATTTTCTATTATTCCATTATGTATAAGCGCTAAAGTACTATCTCCTGATTTGTGCGGATGTGCATTTATCTGGCTAGGGACTCCATGTGTTGCCCATCTTGTATGCCCAATTCCTATATTCCCCTTTGTGTTTCCCTGTTTTGCAAAA
>CAWVYN010000154.1:0-2515 GCA_963934425.1 uncultured Flavobacteriales bacterium
TGTACTTTTTTAAAACGAACAATTGCAAACAAAGGTTACAAAAGTGAAATTGATAAAATGATTTTCTATTTTTGTAACATGAATAAAAAAGTAGCATTTTATACTTTAGGTTGTAAACTAAATTTTTCAGAAACCTCCACTATTGGGAGACAATTAAGTGTGGGTGGTTTTGAAAAAACTGACTTTAATAAGGAAGCTGATTTGTATATAATTAATACTTGCTCGGTAACAGAGAATGCTAATAGAGAATGCAGAAGAATTATTCGTAAGGCTAAGAAAATTGCACCCGATTCAAGAGTAATTGTAACGGGTTGCTATGCACAATTAAAACCAGCAGCTATTACAGAGATAGAGGGAGTAGATATGGTTTTAGGGGCAAATGAAAAATTCAATATTCCAAAACTACTAAGCAGTAATACCAAAGAAGAAAAAATTCATGGCTGTGAAATAGAGAATTTGGATTATCACAGTTCATTTTCCTTAAATGACAGGACGCGTTCTTTTTTGAAGATTCAGGATGGATGCAACTACCCTTGTACTTACTGTACTATTCCGCTTGCAAGAGGGAGAAGCAGATGCGATAGTATTAAAAATATAATTAAAAATGCTAATGAAATTGCTAAAAACGGAATTAAAGAAATTGTATTAACAGGGGTGAACATTGGTGAATTTGAAGATAAAAATGATGGTAGAAATTTTGAGGCACTTATAAATGAATTAGAAAAAGTAAAAGGAATCGAACGCTATAGAATTTCCTCAATTGAACCCAATTTAATTACAACTGGAATAATTTCTTTTGTAAAACAATCAGAGAAATTTATGCCACATTTCCACATTCCAATGCAATCAGGTTCAGATGCTATTTTAGGTAAGATGAAAAGAAGATATAACACAAAACTCTACAGAAAAAAAATTAATATAATAACAAAATCCATACCAGATGTGTGTATTGGAGCAGATGTAATTGTTGGTTTTCCTAATGAAACAGAAGAAGAATTTAATAAAACACTTCGCTTTATAAAGGATCTCCCCATCTCCTATCTACATGTTTTTAGCTATTCTGAAAGGGAAAATACAGAGGCTATTCATTTTAGTGGTGTTGTTAGCAAACAAAAAAGAGCAGAAAGAAGCAAAAAACTAAGAATATTATCTAAAAAATTACAAAGAAAATTTTATCAAAACTATTTAGATACTGAACAAACCGCCCTTTTTGAAAAAGAAAATAGAGAAGGGTTCCTGTATGGGTTTACCGATAATTATATTAGAGTAAAGATTCCATTTTCTGAAGAATTTTCGCAACAAGAATTAAAAATAAAACTACTTTCGTTTGATGAAAACACAAACTTACTTTCAAAAGTAATATAAACTAATAATCAAAAATATGTACCCAACAATAAGCCATCTAATATTTGATTTATTTGGAATACAAATTCCACTTCCTATTCAAACCTTTGGTTTTTTTGTAGCTATTGCATTTTTGGCAGCAAGCTGGACTTTATCCTTAGAGCTAAAACGAAAAGAAAAGGAAGGAATTATTAAAAGCAGTAAAGTGAAAAAACTTTTAGGGGAAGGGCTTACTTTTTCTGATATTTTTTTAGCACTTTTTTTTGGTTTTCTTATAGGGTTTAAGGGGGTAGAAGCCATTTTTTATTATACTGATTTAGTAGCCGATCCACAAGGTTTCGTTCTGTCAGGAAGAGGGGATCTATTAGGAGGCGCGCTTATTGCAGGAGTATCACTTTATTTAAAGTGGAAAGAAAAAAACAAAGATAAACTAGATTCTCCAGAACTCATTGAGAAAGATATTCATCCTTTTGAACTTGTTGGTAACATGACTATGATTGCAGCAGTTAGCGGAATAATTGGCGCAAAGCTTTTTCATAATCTTGAAAATATTGGTGAGTTTATGGCTGACCCTATTGGACAGCTGATGGCTTTTAGCGGTCTTACCTTTTATGGTGGACTAATTGCAGGTGCAGTGGCTGTTATTTGGTATGGTAGAAAATACAATATAAAACCCTTGCATTTGGCAGATTCTGCTGCTCCTGGGCTTATGCTTGCTTATGGTGTGGGTAGAATTGGTTGTCAGCTTTCTGGGGATGGCGATTGGGGAATTAATAATTTGGCTGCAAAACCAGAATGGATGAGCTTTTTGCCTGATTGGATGTGGAGTTATACTTTTCCTCATAATGTTATTAAAGATACTGGTTTAGATTATTATATACCTCCTAATATCTCTGATTGTATAGGCACAATTTGGGAACCTTACTGCTATCAATTAGTGAACCCTGTATGGCCTACTGCTTTTTATGAAGTAGTAATGTGCTTACTTATTTTTTCTTTGTTATGGAGCATCCGTAAAAGGATAAAAATAGCTGGAATTATGTTTTTTACCTATTTAGCACTAAATGGTGTGGAACGCTTTTTTATTGAAAAAATCAGAGTAAATACCGAGTATAATATATTAGGAGGCATTACCCAAGCAGAAATAATTTCATTTTGTTTAGTTGTTTTA
>CAWVYN010000155.1:0-2510 GCA_963934425.1 uncultured Flavobacteriales bacterium
ATTTCGCTTAAAAAAAGTGATTGTTCTTCTAAGTCATCAAGCTCAGCAATTTCTGCTTCGATGGAGGTTGCAATAAGTAAAATTTCGGCATCTTCCATTTTTACTACTTCCTTTACTTGCTGAACATATTCATTACCTTCTTTTGCAGAATTTTCATCTATATTACAAACATACAGAACGGGCTTATCAGTAAGTAAATGCAAATCAGCAATAACTTCTTTTTCAGTATCTGTTACTCCCAAAGAACGAATAGATTCTCCCTTTTGTAGATGATCAATATATTTGTCTAAAATACTAACTACTTTTATAGCTTCTTTATCGCTAGATCTCGCGATCTTTTTATTTTTCTCACGCTTTTTTTCAATCGCTTCCAAATCCTTTAATTGCAGCTCAAAATCAATGGTTTCTTTATCTCTTATTGGATTTATATTTCCATCTACATGTACAATATTATCATCATCAAAACACCTTAATACATGAATGATTGCATTACATTCTTTGATATTTGCCAGAAATTTATTACCAAGTCCCTCTCCTTTACTTGCACCTTTTACCAGTCCTGCAATATCTACAATTTCAATTGTGGTGGCTTGTACTTTTTCAGGATTTACTAATTCTGCCAATTTCTCTAATCTCTCATCAGGAACAGTAATTACACCTATATTTGGTTCAATAGTGCAAAAAGGAAAATTAGCCGATTGAGCTTTTGCTTTAGATAAGCAATTAAACAGGCTAGATTTTCCTACATTCGGCAATCCTACAATTCCACATTTTAAGGCCATAAATTTTTATTTTTAAGGTTGGTAAAGATATAAGTTTAGTTGTTTTATTTTGGGTTTTAGTAGTTAGATAATTAGAGTTTTCAATAATTATTAACACTACTGTTTCTGTTAGATTAAAATTCTATTTTTGCGATTATAAAAATTTCCTAATGCCAAATATTACAGAATTAAATAGCATTTGCACCCAAATAAGAAGAGATATTGTGCGAATGGTACATGCCAATAACTCAGGACATCCTGGTGGCTCTTTAGGTTGCACTGAGTTTTTAGTGTCCCTTTATTTTGAGATTATGAATCATAACATCTGCTTTACAATGGATGGAAAAGATGAAGATATTTTCTTCTTATCAAATGGGCATATCTCCCCTGTTTTTTATTCAGTACTCGCCAGAAGTGGTTATTTTGAAGTTTCAGAACTAGCTACATTCCGAAAAATAGATAGCCGTTTGCAAGGGCATCCAACTACTCATAATAATTTGGAAGGAGTGCGCATGGCTTCTGGCTCATTAGGGCAAGGGCTTTCGGTAGCAATTGGGGCAGCACTTAGTAAAAAATTGAATAAAGATAATAGTAAAGTTTTTGCACTTTTAGGAGATGGTGAATTGCAAGAAGGGCAAAATTGGGAGGCAATAATGTATGCTTCAGCCAATAAAGTAGATAACCTTATAATTACTATTGATTATAACCAAAAGCAAATAGATGGAAACTTAAACGATGTGCTTCCTATGGGTGATATTGCAGAAAAATTTAGAGTTTTTGGTTGGAATGTAATTGTAGAGAAAGAGGGGAATAATTTGGAAGCAATAATAAATACTCTAAATAATGCTAAAAATTTATCCGAAAAAGGAAGTCCTGTCGTTATTGTCTTGCATACGGAAATGGGTAATGGAGTTGATTTTATGATGGGTACACACAAATGGCATGGCTCAGCTCCAAATGATGAGCAACTAGCAGATGCTCTCTCTCAAAATGCAGAAACTTTAGGTGATTACTAAAAGAATCAAAATATTATTACTCACTTCCCTCCTTTTTGTAGGAGATTTTGATGTTTATTCTCAGCAAAAACAAGAGCCAGTAAATAGAATTCTTTTCATTTTTGACGCTTCACAATCTATGCTTGGTAGATGGCAATCTGGTAGAAAAATTGATATTGCCAGAAAATTGCTCTATAATATGTTAGATAGCTTAAAAACAATGGATAATCTAGAAATTGGCTTAAGAGTTTATGGTCATCAAAAAAGTTATCCTCCTCAAGATTGTAATGATACTAGACTAGAAGTTGATTTTGGAAGAAGTAATGATGTTGCAGACAGAATAAAGGCAAAACTAAGAATGATTCGGGCAAGAGGAACCACTCCTATTGCTATATCTTTAGAGAAAGGAGCTTACGATTTTCCTAAAACAGAGAATAGCAGAAATATTATCATTTTAATTACTGATGGAATAGAAGAGTGTAATATGGATCCTTGCTCAGTTTCTAGGCTTTTGCAAAGAGAAGGAATTATTCTTAAACCATTTGTTATTGGTGTTGGATTAGATGAAACTTACAAGAAAACTTTTGATTGTGTCGGCACCTATTATGATGCTTCAAAAGAAAAAGACTTTGAGAATGTACTTCAAGTAGTTATTTCCCATGTCTTAAACTCCACTACTGCTCAAGTTAATTTGTTAGATGAGAGTGGAAAGCCAACAGAAACTAATATAAACCTCACTTTTTATGATGATTTT
>CAWVYN010000156.1:0-2382 GCA_963934425.1 uncultured Flavobacteriales bacterium
TCAGAATATGTAGAAGGACCTGCAAACAATAATGCAATTGAAATTTATAACCCTACAAATGCTTCAATTGATTTAACAGGGTATTCTATAAATAGATATGGGAATGCGGCTACAACAAATCCTGATACTTGGCCTTTAAGTGGTAATCTTGCCCCTGGACAAGCTATTGCAATTGGAAACGGACAATTAGATTCTGTTTGGGTTGATCCTCCTGGATATTGGTCATTACCCATTGATCCTGTATTTTATAATGCTTGTGGTTTGCACGGAAGTGGCATTTACCCAACTCCTTTTTATTTTAATGGAGATGATGCTATGACTTTAGAAAAAGGAGCAAATATTATTGATATTTTTGGTAAAGTAGGTGAAGACCCAGGTAATGCGTGGACTGATGATGCATCAGCAGGATACACCGATGCAAATGGAGGAACTTGGTGGACCAAAAGACAGACTTTAGTTAGGAAAGCATCTGTGAAAAAAGGTGTTACTTTGAACCCTATTGTATTTAATCCTACTTTGGAATATGATTCTTTGCCAGACGGAACTTATTCAGGAATGGGAACACATAGCTGTGATTGTAATATTAGCACAATAAATGAAAAAAATGATGCCTCTTATGTAATGTATCCTAATCCTGCAAATATTGGAGGCACAGTAATTATTAGTTCAAATACAAAAATTGAAAAAATTGCATTGGTAAATATATTGGGAGAAGTTGTTTTGTTCTCATCAGATAATATAATTTCAACTAATATTTTGTCCAAAGGCACATATATTGTAAATATCCAATTTACGAATGGAAAAATAGCTGAAAACAAATTAGTTATTAAATAAAAAATTAATACTGATGTCCCCATCAGTATATCTTTGTCAATAAATTATGAGAAAAATTATAATTTTAGGTTTTGCTGTAGTTTTAAGTTTTGCAGCTGATGCGCAAACTACTTTAAGCGGCAAAATAACAGATCTAAATACAGGAGAAGTCCTTATTGGAGCAACTATTATTTATGGAAAAGGAAAAGGAACTGCAACTGATATAGATGGAAATTATTCTATTTCTATACAAGAAGGTGAACGGAATTTGAAGATATCTTATGTGGGATATCAAACAATAAATAAAATCGTATCTATTAGTGGAAAAACGAAAGCTTTGAATTTCAAACTAAAAACCATCTTGCTAAATGAAGTGCAAGTAGTTGCTGATATTGCAAGAGATAGGGAAACACCCGTAGCCTTCTCAACTATTCCTATGAAAAAAATAAATGAGGAATTAGCCTCTCAAGATATTCCTATGGTGCTGAATTCAACTCCAGGAGTTTACGCTACTCAAGGTGGTGGTGGGGATGGAGACGCCCGAATTACTATTAGAGGATTTAACCAAAGAAATGTGGCAGTAATGATTGACGGAATTCCGGTAAATGATATGGAAAATGGATGGGTATATTGGAGCAATTGGTTTGGCTTGGATGCAATAACCTCTAACATACAAGTACAAAGAGGATTGGGAGCATCAAAAATTGCTATTCCTTCAGTTGGAGGAACCATGAATATTTTGACAAGAGGTATTGGTAATAAAGGTGGGGGAACCATAAAACAATCGATTGGTTCTTTTGGTAAACTAAGAACATCTCTTGGTTATAATTCTGGAAGGTTAAAAAATGGATGGGGATACACTTTGGCTGGCTCTTATAAAAAAGGAAATGGTTTTGTGGATGAAACTTGGAGTGAAGGCTTCTTTTATTATGCAAAAATACAGAAAGAAATAGGAAATCATATTCTCAGTTTATCAGCAATGGGAGCACCGCAAAAACATGGGCAAAGATCTTATAAAAGTGATATTGCAACTTATGATAAAGATTATGCTCAATCTCTTGGAGATACATCTGATTTTTCGGGAAGAATAATAAACAAAGGAATTGCTTACAACAAACATTGGGGTTATTTGGATAGGTGGTCTTTAAGTAGCAATGGTGATACAATTCATGCAAAAGAAACTTTAAACACAAAACAAAATTATTATCACAAACCTCAGTTTTCATTAAGAGATTTCTGGAAAGTAAATGATAAGTTGTATGTTTCAAATATTTTGTATGCTTCTATTGGGAATGGAGGCGGAACAGGATTAAGTGGAAATACAAATAATTATGACACAGATGGGCAGTACAATCTGCAAGAAGCCTACAATGCCAATATGAATAATATAGATGCACTTTATTCTAATGCGCAAAATAAGGCGAGTACATATCTTAGAAGTTCCATCAATAATCATTTTTGGTATGGCGGATTATCTACTTTAAATTATAGAGCTTCTAATGAGATTTCACTTTCAGGAGGATTGGATATGCGCTATTATAAAGGACAACATTATAGAGAAGTTTACGA
>CAWVYN010000157.1:0-2374 GCA_963934425.1 uncultured Flavobacteriales bacterium
AAGCAACTCAATAAAGTGGAAAACTCACCAAAAGTTTCTATCATAATGAACTGTCTGAATGGTGCTCGCTACTTGAATGAGGCAATAGAAAGCATATTTTCGCAAACTTACACAAATTGGGAAATAATATTTTGGGATAATGCCAGCTCTGATAATAGTGGAAATATTGCCCAGAGTTATGGAAGGAAGGTCCGTTACTTTCGGAGCGAGATAAAAGACTGTCTAGGTACTGCTCGTAACAAAGCGTTTGCTAAATGTAGTGGAGAGTACATAGCCTTTTTGGATGTGGATGATTTGTGGTTTCCTGAAAAATTGGAGCGCCAACTCTCACTATTTGATACTAATCCAAAGCTAGGAATGGCTTTCTGTGATGCAATATGCTTTAATACAGATGGAGATCAATTTCGTTTATTTAAACGCTTGCCTCCTAAAAAGGGCAAAGTGTTCGGTGACCTCTTGATGGCTAATTTTACCTATACCGCTGCTATTGTTTATAAGAAAGAAATACTTGATATATTGCCGTTTGTTTTCGATGATAATTTTACTATGATGACAGATTATGAACTTGCACTTAGAGTAGTAAATTTGTATGAAGTAGATTATGTTGACCATCCTTTAGTAAAATGGAGAATGCATAAAGATAGTATGTCAAATAAGAAAAGTTTTCTTACTCCTCAAGAATCTCAAATTTTTATAGACAGATTATGTGTTGAACAGCCTAGTATAAAGATCAAATATAAAAAACAAATAGATTATTATATTGCAAATATTAATATTAAGAAGGCCTTTGCACTGTGGGGTAATAAAAATACAGTAGAAGCCAGAAAGTGTTTAGTTCCATACTTGAATATTGCCAAAGTTTTGATTGTTTACTTGAGTACTTGGCTAATGCCATATACCTTTTTTAAGAAGTTAAACTTTAAAACTGTTAATAAACTATTGAAATCTATCGGATAAAATACTTTTGATAATCATAACAAGATAAAAATAGGGGAGATGAATGAAAGTGGAAAATTGCAGGATATGCAAAGGTAGTGAGTTAAGCGTTATTTTAGACTATGGAAATGTCGCTCTTGCGGACAGTTTTCTTAACAGCAAGAATGAGATAATAAATGAAAAGAAGTATCCCCTGAAACTCTGCTTTTGCGAAAATTGCAAGCACTTACAGATTGATGAAATTATCCCACCTGAATTGCTTTTTAAGAATTATGTTTATGAAACAGGTGTTTCAAAATCCATCCTTGGATTTGCTGATGATCTGTGCCAAAAACTTTTAGCTTGTTTTTATGCTAATTCACCTCAGAAGAAGCCATCTGTTTTAGAAATTGCAAGTAATGACGGCACGGTTTTATCCGTATTCCAAGATAACGGATGTAAAGTTCTGGGGATAGATCCAGCAGAGAATATTGTAAAGATTGCTAACAGCAGAGGAGTGAAATCTTTGGCAAGCTTTTTTAATTTACAAAACGCGAATAAGATATTAGATGAATACGGAAAGTGGAATATTTGTTTGGCGAGAAACGTTCTTGCCCATGTAAGCGAGTTACATAGTCTCGTTAATGGGATTAAAATTGTTCTTGCGGATGACGGATTTGCGATAGTTGAGGTACCTCATATTAAAACGATGTTTGAGCAATTGCAATATGACCAAGTATTTCATGAGCACATTGGATTTCATTCTTTTGATAGTCTCCAAAGACTTTTTAATATGTTTGATATGGAGGCATTCGATGTTGAAGAAGTTTGGATACATGGGGGTTCGATAAGGGTCTACTTGCAACACAAAAAAGGCCCAAGAGCTATAAGTGCAAATGTTTTAAAAATGTTAGAAATGGAAAAAGAAATCGGTTTGCTTGAAAAATCTTCGTGGGAGGATTTTGCAAGAAAAGTTTATGCTCAAAAAACTGCTTTAAAAAATGAGTTAAATCAGTTGATTTCAAATAATAATAAAATTGCCATATACGGTGCATCGGGAAAGGGCCAGTCGCTAATTCAATTTTGTGGATTGGATAATAACATCATTGAATATGTGGTGGATAAAAGCTTATTAAAGCATCACAAGATGACACCAGGAAGTCATATCCCCATATATCCCACAGAATACATTTACGAAAATATGCCGGATGTGATTTTGCTCTGTGCATGGAATTTTGCAGATGAAATCGTGGAACAGGAAAAAAGATTTATTTCTTTGGGGGGAAAGATTCTTCATCCGATACCTATGCCCCATTATCTTGTTTGATGAATGAAAATTTTCCAGGTCCAAGATACATTTGAAATTATTGGAGGTAAATAATGAAAGTAGTAATACTAGCTGGCGGTTTTGGAACAAGACTTAGTGAAGAGACAAATCTAAAGCCAAAACCAATGGTAG
>CAWVYN010000158.1:0-2340 GCA_963934425.1 uncultured Flavobacteriales bacterium
TTATACATTTCCTCTTTAGTAACTTCAATAACATTTTCTTCACCAAAGTAATTTGTTAAAAAATCTACATCAGATTGATTTTTAAATCCCTCTTTATACATTATTGCCATATTCTTGCCAATTGGCTGAAAACAACAATCAAGATGCAAAGCATTATCTTTTGGGTTCTCATCTGATTTATTTAACTCAAATCCTTTTACTATTTTATTAGAAAAAGAAATTTCTAAAAATTCTAAACCAGCCTTATTTGTTCTTGCAACTGTATACTTCTCAAAATCTTCTTTCTCAGAGTAGCCAACAAAAATATATTCGTTCCAAGGTATCACATCACCTCCTTCTGCCCTAGCGCCTTTTGGCATTTTTATAATATCCTCTTTTGCAATTTCGTTAAGTATCTTATCAATTCCTGCCGTTTCCTTTTCTCTGTTTTTAATTATATTTGGAATAACTAATTTATCCTCAATCACAAATGCGATATCACGCGTAAAGATCTGATTTAATCCTTCAATATTCTCTGGACGACATACCTTTATATTATACTTATCAAGAACTTTTACCAAAGCATCCATTTCCTTAATACAATCCTTCTCTTTCGGATATGTTCCAGCCAAAACATGCTCCTTTGATTTTGGATCAAAGCACTTTTCTATACTAGGTACTCCTCCCATATTCTTAGCAATACCAACCACCATTACTTGTAATGCAGCTGTTTCATTATGTATATTTAGTTTAATCATTTATTTACTGGCAAATTTAATTTTTTAATTCTGCTTTTTGTAAAAAAATTAAGAAGGATATTAAGGTATAATTATTAACAATTTATTGCTCATATAATAGTTATTTTCTTGAAGCATCACTATTTAGTATTTGTATTTTTGAAATTCTATGAATATACGATTAAAAAAATCAAAAAAGAAAAGCAACTTCAGATTCTCTAAAATTACCTCCCCTTTCAAAAACGAAAAGAGTCATAAAAAGGTGGGTTTTATTTTTCTCTTAATCGCAATTTATATTCTTATTGCTTGTGTTTCATTCCTTTACAATTGGAAGAATGATTTGGATAAAATAAGTGGCAATTGGGTAGAGGTACTTAGTAATCCCGACATTTTAGTAAATAATAGCTTGGGAAAATTAGGTGCCCTAATCTCACATTGGTTTATCTTTCAAGGTTTTGGAGTTGCTTCATTTATAGTAATAGCTTTATTAATACTGATAGGGCTAAAAGGAATAAAAATAAACATACTACCAATCGGGAAATCTATCAAACACGGACTTACATCTATAGTGTGGCTTTCCTTGTTTTTTGGACATTTCTTTACTGATAATTTAATTTTAGGTGGTGGTGTTGGTTATGAGTGCAATATTTGGCTTAATACAATGCTCGGAACAATCGGTACAAAATTATTACTTCTGGTTTCACTTATTATAATTTGGTTTCCAACAATTAAAGTAAATCTCACATTTATAAAAGATTTTCTTTTAAAACTAAAACCAAGCCCAAAAGAAGTAGAAGTAGAAAAAAAGGAGAAAAATATTATTGATACTCCACCAAAAGTAAAAGTTGTGGAAGAGATAGAAATCCCAAGCGAAACCGACTCAATTACTAAGGAACAACCTGAAAGCAAAACTGATGATTTGGATATTGAAGTAACCGAGTATGAAAAAGAAGAAACCTTAACAGAAAAAGAAATAAAAAAGAAATTGGAAGAGTTAGGTGATTATGATCCTACTTTAGAGCTATCAGAATATAAAATGCCAGGAATTGATTTACTTAAAGATTATGGTGATAATGAAATAGAGATTGATAAAGAAGAATTAGAAAGCAACAAAGAACGCATTGTAGAAACACTCGGTAATTACAATATCGGTATTGCTTCTATAAAAGCTACTATTGGGCCAACCATTACCCTTTATGAGATTGTACCAGAGGCAGGAATTAGAATCTCTAAGATTAAGAATCTGGAAGATGATATTGCTCTTAGTTTAGCTGCTGAGGGAATTAGGATTATTGCTCCTATTCCTGGAAGAGGAACTATTGGAATTGAAGTGCCAAATAAGAAGAAAAATATCGTTTCTATGCATGATGTTATTGCATCAGAAAAGTTTCAGAATAATGAAATGTCCTTACCAATTGCCTTTGGGAAAACCATTTCCAATGAAACCTATGTAGTGGACTTAGCAAAGATGCCTCATCTGCTTATGGCTGGAGCAACAGGACAAGGAAAATCGGTAGGATTGAATGCTATGATTGCTTCATTACTATATAAGAAACATCCTTCCCAAGTTAAATTTGTATTAGTAGATCCTAAGAAAGTAGAATTGACTTTATTTAATAAAATT
>CAWVYN010000159.1:0-2332 GCA_963934425.1 uncultured Flavobacteriales bacterium
ACAGAATGCCCTGGAAATTCAATTTCAGGAACTACCGTAATGTGCCTTATTTTGGCGTAAGCCAAAATCTCATTAATATCCTTTTTGCTGTAAAAGCCTCCATATTTACTACCATCTTTTTCTGTGCGAAAAGCCCCAATTTCAGTCAGTTTTGGGTATTTATCAATTTCAATTCTCCAACCCTGATCCTCTGTAAGGTGCCAATGTAAAATATTCATTTTATGATAAGCCAATAGGTCGATATAACGCATTACAAATTCTTTTTTCATAAAATGACGACAACAATCTAGTAACATTCCTCTCCAAGAAAATCTTGGAAAATCATGGATTTCTAGGCAAGGAATTTTTGTTGAAATTATTCCATTTGTAGTCTGCAGTAATTGTCTTAAAGTTTGTATCCCCCTCATAATCCCCTTGCGAGTAGAAGCCTCTATTTTCAAATTTTCTACAGAAATATTGAGGAAGAATTCTTCCTCCTGTAATCCTTCTTTTTTTAATAACTCAATTGTATTCCCGTTCCCTTTTAGCTCAAGATTGAGTAGCTCTTTTAAGTAATCTGACTCGGCATAAAATAGACTATCTACAATCAGATTTGTTTTAAAACTTGCTAAGAATACACCATCATTTATCTCTAATTTTTGAGGTTTTGGTATAAAATTTACCTTCTGAACTTTAGGTTCAGAGCAAGCAAAAAACAAACAAATTACTGGAATACACAATCTCATTTTTTAGTGTGTGATTCAGAATCGATTAAGGTATTGCTTCCGTTTTGATGAAGAGCATAATTAAACCCAGGATGTACGGCGTAAGCACCATGCTCTCCTTTTTTGTTGATGGCCAAATAGCCAATTTGCATATCCTCATAATTCTGGTTTTTCACAATTCGTGCAATAGCCTCTTCACAGGCCTCTTGTGGTGTTGCGCCTTGGCGCATCAATTCTACCACCAAAAAGGATCCTAAAGTTTTCAGCACTGCCTCTCCAACTCCTGTAGCACAACAGCCTCCCACTTCATTATCAACATACATTCCTGCACCAATTACTGGAGAATCTCCCACTCTTCCGTGCAATTTCCAAGAAAGCCCAGATGTAGTGCAAGCCCCAGAAATATCTCCTTTTTTATCTATTGCCAAAAGGCCAATAGTATCATGATTTTCAATATTAATAATGGGCTTGTATTCAGATTTTTCCAACCATTTTTTCCATTTTTTTTCTGCTCGTTCGATCAATAAATTCTCTATCTTAAAGCCATTTTCCAGTGCAAACTGCTGTGCACCCTTTCCGGCAAGCATTACATGAGGGGTTTTTTCCATTACTAATCGTGCTACCGAAATAGGATGCATGATACCCTCTAAGAAACTCACAGAACCGCAATTTCCTGTTTCATCCATGATGCAAGCATCTAAAGTTACATGCCCATCTCTATCAGGCCAACCACCAAAACCCACTGAAGAAACTTCAGGATCAGCTTCAGGTATTCTAACTCCTGCCTCTACTGCATCTATGGCTTTTCCGCCATTTTGTAAAACTTTAATTGCTCCCTCATTCGCAGGTATTCCATGACGCCAAGTAGAGATAACTATTGGAAACCCTTTTTCAGATTGTTTATTTGTTTTGTTCATTCTCGCTTTTGTTATATTAGGCAAGAGCATTGTACCAACTGCTCCAATTGCTGATTTTTTTAAAAAATTTCTTCTGGTTTTCATGGCTTAATTATTGAGGTCATAAAGCGACCAAATTAGTAATTTCTTTCTATCTTCTTCTGAACCTTCAAATTTAATTGTTTTTTCTTTATTTGGAAATAAGGTGAAAAAATTATCTGTAAAATGTCCAGATAATCCATGCAAATAAACTTCAAATGCAGGAATATCACTTTTGATAGTGAGCAAATCATCATTCCAAAAAAATGTAATTTCAGGTTTCTTGAAGGTACTATTTTTTACTTTTTCAACAAAACTGATTTTAGATGTCACCTTTGTATTTTTGAGTTTTGCTACAACAAATTGATTTGCTTTTAAATTGCATCTTTCGGAAAAAAGTAAATTTGTAGTATTCTTTTTTATGCTTACGGTATTGCTGATTTTTTTAATCTTTTCTCCTTCTAAATTCCAGATTTCAATAACTAAATTGTCCTCAATTTCTTTTTCAGAATCAGATATTCCCCAAACCCTTACTTCATCATTCTTTAGATTTAAAGATAAAGAAATAGGAGCAAAAACATCTTGAACAGTATAGTGTAGTGCTTTCCAATTCCCAAAATAATCACGGCTACTCCAAGATGCCACTGGCCAACAATCGTTCAATTGCCAATATAAAGTTCCCATGCAATAAGG
>CAWVYN010000160.1:0-2323 GCA_963934425.1 uncultured Flavobacteriales bacterium
ATCTGATAACAAAAGAAATTAGTATTGGAGATTATGTACTTACAGGCGGAGAATTAGGTGCAATTGTTCTTTCAGATGCCATTATTCGTCTTATTCCTGGAGTAATCTCAGATGAAACTTCTGCCCTTACTGATTGCTTCCAAGATGACTTACTATCCCCTCCAGTCTATACTCGCCCATCAGAATATAAAGGATGGAAAGTTCCTGAGATTCTACTTTCTGGAGATGATAAAAAAATTGAAAAATGGCGAGAAGAACAAGCAGAAATCAGAACAAAAGATATAAGACCAGACATTTTAAAAGATAAATAAATTTTATCTTAAAAAGGGTATAGTTGTTTCAAAAAATAAATTGTAATATTGCAACCCAATTTTAAAACAAATAATTACCTAGCGATGAACTTAGTCAACAGCATATCGAAAGAGCTTTCTATAACAAATCAGTTTCCAGAATTTGGTGCTGGAGATATCATTACGGTTTATTACAAGATTAAGGAAGGAAGTAAAGAAAGAATACAGCACTTTAAAGGTGTGGTTTTGCAAAGGAAAGGTAGTGGAACTACAGAAACTTTCACTATTAGAAAGATGTCAGGAGGAATTGGTGTAGAAAGAATTTTCCCTGTAAACTCTCCAGTTTTAGAAAAAATTGAAATACACAAGAAAGGAAAAGTAAGACGAGCAAGGATTTTCTACTTAAGACAGCTTACTGGTAAAAAAGCTAGAATTAAAGAAATAAGAAAATAATCTTTTAAAAAAATAGAATAAAAGCCCGAATATTCGGGCTTTTTTATTGCCCTAGAATCACAAATTCCGTTCTTCTATTTTGAGATCTCCCCTTATCTGTTTCATTAGTTGTTATTGGCTTTTCTTCTCCAAAACCTTGAAAATCTAATCTTTCTTTTTTTATCCCATGATCTAGTAAGAAGAAAAAAACTTCCTTTGCTCTATTTTTAGAAAGTAACAAATTAGCAGAAGCAGAACCGATATTATCGGTATATCCATGAATAGTTAATCTTAATGAATTATTCGATTTTAAATAATCAGAAAACATAAGAAGAATCTCTTTGGAAATATTATTTAACTCGAATGAATTGCTTGCAAAATAGATATTATTTAATCGGAAAGCTTTACCATTTCCTAACTTCTCCACCTCAAAATTTATTTCTTTTGGAGAAGAAAAACCGTCATCATCAGAGGAAATATAAGTAGAATTAAAAGCGTATCCTTCTTTATTAATACTAAGCAAAATATCATCTCCTTCGTCAAGAGTTACAGCAATAGTGTATTCTCCATTTTGAACAAAAATTTGCTGGTTTTCTTTGGTATGAATATTCTTAAGTTGAATGCTTGTATTATGAAGCAGATTATTGTTTTCATCTTTTAACTCTCCTTTTAAAAACAATACCTTTTTTGGTTTTGCTTCGTCATATAAATCGAAAGAATACAAATCCCAACCTCCTACTCCTTCCAATTGGTTGGAAGCAAAATAAGCTTTCTTTCCATCTGTGCTAACAAAAAGCCCTAATTCATCAGAAACAGTATTGATTGGAAAACCAATATTTTTTGGTTTTTGCCAACTCCCTAAACTATCTTTTCTGCTATAAAAAATATCATATCCACCAACAGATGGAAATTGATTAGAAGCAAAAAAGAGTGTTTGATTATCTGTATGCAGAAAAGGAGATTTTTCATTATCTTTTGTGTTGATATTTTTGCCTAAATTTTTTGGCTCTGACCAATGTCCTTTCTCATTTTTTTGAATAAAATACAAATCAGAACCCCAAAAACTTCCTTTCCTATCACTTGCGAAAATAATAGTATTTCCATCTGCTGAAACGCTAGGTTGAGATTCCCAACTTTTAGATCCATTTATCTTTTCTTCAAAGGCAGTAATTTCAGACCATTGCCCATCTGTTTTCATAAAAGCATAAAACAAATCGCAATTATTATAGCCAGAAGGTAAGTTGGTGCAAATGGTAAAATACAAAGTATTATTATCTATAGTAATACTCGCTCCGCCTTCATTGGAATTTCTATTAAAAGGAAAAGGCATGAGAGTTCCAGTGTTAAAATTTGAGGAATCTTCCTTGCTAAAAATAAATTCTTCCGTAATAGATTGGGTTAAACTACCTATCTCGCTTTTCCTTCCTCTTCTAGTGTAAAAAACCAATTCTTGGTCTGGAGAAAGAATGGGCAAATACTCATCTGCTTTGGTAGAAATTCCCTTCACCACTTGAGGATTAAAAGGTACAGGGTTAAGGATAATTTCGGCAATCACTTTTGCTTTTTCTTGCATCTTTTCTGCTTTCTTCTTACTATTCTCA
>CAWVYN010000161.1:0-2319 GCA_963934425.1 uncultured Flavobacteriales bacterium
TGAATCGGTACCAATTGAAATTCCTTTATCGGATGCAGTACCTCCAAATGATTTTACCCAATCTGTAGTTTGTGCAGTAAGAGAAAGGGTGAAGAAAATATTTAGGAGCAAGAAAGATAATTTTCTCATATTATTGTTTGATAAATTTAATAATTTGTTTTTGTAGCTCTACAGTATAAATACCCGAAGGAAGCAATGATATATCTATAACTTCATCTTCTTGATGTTTTTCTACTTCCACCAGTAATTTTCCTTCTATGTTTTTTATACTTACTAAGCCTTTTAAATGAGTTGAAATTTTTATTTTTTCTTTTGTTGGGTTTGGACAGATTAAAAGCTTATTGTTGTCTAATTTAGTGATGGCTGTATTATTTGCAAAAGTGGCCGAACGATATAAAATTTCATGCGTTCCAACATTCTCATAAACAAAATGGAATACACTATTCGTAAAGCAGATATCCGGATCAGTTTGTGAACCAACATTGTTGGTATCACTCATATAAACCGATCCGCTAATTGTATTAGCACCAGTTGTAGAATAGGAAAAATAACAATCCATATAAGAGTTTCTATTGTCTTGCCAAACCACTCCTATAGTATCCCTATTTCCTCCAATTTCAGGAAAATTTTGCACGCCAAAACTAATTGGGTCAATATTATGATTATAGGCGTATTGTAAATTGGTAGAGTTTACGGCAGAAAGTAAAAGCTTATCTTGGCCATTTGCACCACTTCTTCTTACAATAATTATAGAATCTCCTGAAAGCATTCCTTGAGCAGAGGTAGAAGGACAAGAACCAATAACCCAATTGGCATCATCAACATCATTTGCAGTCGTGAAAGTAAGACCCCCATCAGAAGATTTAGCTACATATGAATTTCTTACATCCATGTCATTGTTTCTAAAAAGCAAGAAAACGTCATTACCATTTGCAACTAAAGAAGATTTGCAACAGTCGCATGGCTCTCCTGGAGCTAAAGCACTTACATTAAAAGCGGAAGAAAAAGTATTTCCAAAATCAGAGGATACTTTCACCATTTGCTCCCAATCTGTCCAAGAGTTAGTGCAAGTCATATAAGAGACAATAGGATTTCCATCCGTATTTATTATCACATTTGGCATAGAAAACTTATATGTATTGGAATTATCAGAGACTCGCACCGTATCAGAAAAAGTAAGTCCACCATCAAAGGAAGAAATAAGATAAATATAATTATTAGGTGAGAGTGCCGAGAGGAAAATGACATAAACTGTATCTCCTTTGCTTGCAATTTCAGGACCAATAAAACCAGTTACTTCCAGAACTGGAGATACAATATCGTAAGGTATAGAAAATGAGGTACCATTCCATCTGGATACTCTGATGCTTTTTGGCGTGCTAGTTTTTGTCCACATAATGAGAGGAAAATTATTAGCTGTTGTTACTACTCTCGGTCTATCATAACCACTCTGACTTCCGCTACTAATAGCTTGGGTAGCACTCCAATTAAGTGTTTGTGCATCTGACTCAATACAAACTAAAAGAAATACCAAAAAATAAATTATCTTTTTCATTTAATAAATTACCTCTACTGTACCTTGTTTTACAAAAGTTCTTTTGTCTTGTCCTACAAGGCTAATATTATAATAGTAAGTGCCTTGTACAACTTCTTTCCCTTCAAATTTTCCATCCCAATATTTTTCAATAGAATTTGTTGTAAAAAGAACTTCTCCCCAACGATTTACAATATCCATTTGAAAAGAATTGATAAAATCTCCTTTTATAACGAACAAATCGTTATGAAAATCTCTATTTGGCGTAAAAGCCGTTGGTACAAAAAGTTCAGTTTTAGGAAGCAAACTTACAAAAACTAATTCAGAAATATCTGTGCAGCCATTTAGATCTTCCACCCAAACATAATAAGCATCTTCTTGATTTACTTCTATTTGTTGAGTAATTCCCAATAAAGAGTCCTCGTCATTGTACCAAATGTAAAGTTCAAAATTTCCTGTACTCAATGTAAGTGTTTGCCCAACATAAATGGTAGTATCTCCAGGGGATATTATTGCGTCTGGCATGGGATGAATTAATACTTGGGCTAATCCTGAAATAGATGCAATACATCCATTGTAATCTGTAACTTCTGTGATGGTATAATCTCCTTCTACTAAGGTGTTGAAGTTAAAATTATTAGATAATATTGAATTTTGAGTAAAATTACTTGTTCCATCTGTATAACTTAAATCCCAGGGGAAAAGACCACTATAATTAAATTGTATACTCAGCATATTTCCATCATCACACACACTACCTCCTCCAGAAATAGTTGCAGCTGGAG
>CAWVYN010000162.1:0-2307 GCA_963934425.1 uncultured Flavobacteriales bacterium
CAATAAAGCCCTTACTGCTACTAATTTTTCAGGATGGGCGGCTACTGATATTAGTGTTGAAAACCAGCTAATTGTAGCTAACGGATTTAGTGCAATTAATAGCTCCGTTGCTAATTTTACTGATTTGTTAGAGAATCAATCTGCTCAAAAGATTAGTATTATTGACATTATACCTGAAAACACTTCCTTCTTATTTGCCATTGGGTTTGATAATGCCAAGCAATTATTTGATAAAAAGAACAAAATACTGCAACAGCAAAATAATTTTTTGAATTGGAACAAACATAGAAAACTAATTCAGGACAGTAACAATGTAAACTACAATGAATTCATTAATGAACTGCAAGGAGAAGCGGGGATATTCAATACTTCATCAGTCCACAGCAAGCAGCAGCAATATGTTTTTTTCAAAAGCAAAAACCCTATTACTGCAAGCAGTTTAATGCAAGGCTTAATTACTGGTAAAAAAGCCTATTCTGAATATAGTATTAACACCTTAGCAGATGCAAATATCACTGCTCAATTATTTGGAGATTTGTTTAATAATAACGCCCCTTACTTTACAATTATGGACGATTATTTTATTTTTGGTTCAACAGTAGCTTCTTTGGAAGGATTAATTGATAATTACAAAAGCGAAAATACCTTAGCAAGTAGTCAGCATTTTAGAAATTATAGCAATTATTTTTCATCAAAATCAAATTTATTTTTTTACATCAATCCAGGGAGAATAGCAGCTGCCCTAAAAAATAAATTAAAAAATTCTTATCATAAAAATCTTGTTTTTAATACTGATTCCATTGCAAAATTTACTGCGCTTTCATTACAGATGACTACTAAAAAAGATTTACTATTGAATAATATCAGTCTTTTTTATAATAATGATTTTGAGCAGGCAGAAATGGAGAAGGAATTGGCTTTAAAACAACAAGAGCTAGCAAACAAACAGGCAGCTCTGGATGAGGAGGCAAGGCTTAAAAAGGTGGATACTAATATTAGTATGCAACCTCAGTTCGTGTATAATCACTTTACAAAAGAAAAAATGATAGTGGTACAAAATGATGACAATAAAATATTTGCTATCAATTCCAAAGGAGAACAAATGTGGAGTCTGCAAATTGAATCCAAAATTCTTGGAAAAACATCAAGTATTGATTTCTACAAAAACAACAAATACCAATGCCTATTCAATACGGCTAGTCAGTTGTATTTAATTGATAGAAATGGGAAAAATGTAAATAGCTACCCCAAGTTATTGCCAAGCACAACTTCTATAGGTCATGCTTTATTTGATTATAACAACACTAAAGAGTACCGTATTATGATTGTTGGAGATGATAACAACATCTATAACTTGTATAAAACAGGGAAAATAAATAATGGCTGGAAATATAAAAAAACCACAAAGCAAATCACCCAACCCCCTATTCATTTTATCGTAAAAAGCCAGGATTTTATTCTAAATGCCACAAATAATAGTGCTACAAAATTACTAGCACGAAATGGTACTGACAGAGTTAGATTTAAAGAGGCGCAATCTTTTGTAAACAAAGTGCAAATTACTGCAGATGGGGAGATTTACGCTATCACCACTGAAAGCAAATTATGGATTGGGCGTGTTGATGGCAGCTCATTAACTTATGAAATGCCTAACCTGCATATTACATCTGATATTTTAGCTTATAATAGTGGTTATTATGTGGGTAATAAAAATACTATTACATATTACAATGATACTATTTTAGATAATATCACTTTTAATCTTGATGCTCCTGTAAAAGAAATTACTACTAATGAAGATTATATTGCTATTACAACATCAACAAGTCTTTACTTACTAAAAGACAATAAGATTGTAGAAGGCTTCCCTATTGCTACTGATGGGTATTTTAATATTACAGATATTAACAACAATGGAAAAACAAATATCCTGAACATAAGAAACGGATTTATTTACAATTACGAACTAGACAACTAATCCAGCAAATAAGTAAGGCTAAAAGTTGGTATAATCTTCTTTTTTATTATATCCTTAAAAGGAAATAAAACTCCTGCAGAAATAAGTATTTTCTTGTTTTTTGTATCTAATATATAGTTAAGTTGTGGACTAAGAGCAAAGTCAAATCTTTGAGTTTCATCTTTTGCAAACATGCTGTATATTCCGTTTACAGATAAACTTCCATACATTTTATCAAATAAATGCAATCCACCCCCAACAGCTACTCCGCTAAATATAAAGGAGGAGTTTAACCCTGCTGTAATAAAGTACTTGTCCGTTTTTATATAATTCAACCCCACACCATACAA
>CAWVYN010000163.1:0-2281 GCA_963934425.1 uncultured Flavobacteriales bacterium
TATCAATCACAATCCAATACAGCCAATTTCCCAATATTTTTTTAGCAACCATATAAGTAGCGAAAAGACTAAATATGGTAGTAAAGGAATCAACAATTGGCATTTGAGCATTAGTGTAAGTAGCAAAATAAAAGCCCATCAAAAAAGTTAATACCGAACCAACTATCAAAATGCAAAGGTGCTTATTAATACTCCACTCACTTATTTGTAAAGATTGTTCTTTTTTATTCCAATGGTAATAGCCGTAAAAGGCCATAAATAAATAAAAAACTTGAAGCCCTGTTTCTGGGTAGAGTTTTGCAGTATAACAAATAAAAATATAGAAGATTACACTAATTGCTGCTGCTGCCCAACACCATATATTTTGTTTGGCTGCAAGAACTACATAGATTACTGAAAAAAGAACAGCTAATGTCTCAATAATACTCCATTTAAAATCTAGATTGCTAAGAAATAAAATTATTTCATTCATATTCTGAGCCAAAAATACGAATTTGTATAAGTTTGCAAGGTTTTAGAAATTAAATAAAAGTAAAGATGAAAAAGTCACTGATAATTATTCTAGTATTAAGTTTTGCATCAGGTTTTTTAAATGCACAAGACAAAGCATATCAGATTTATAATAAAGATGGAAATAAGATATCTTATAAAACAATGCTATTTAAAATGAAAAATGCTGATGTAGTATTGTTTGGTGAAAGTCATAATGATCCTATCTCACATTGGTTACAATTAGAGTTGACTAAAAGTTTGTACGAAAAACATGGTGAGAATCTAATGCTTGGGGCTGAGATGTTAGAGTCGGATGATCAGATTCAGTTAGATGAGTATCTGCTAGGATTTATCCGAGAAAAAGATTTTGAGAAAGAATCAAAAATTTGGCCAAATCATAAAACAGATTACAAGCCACTTTTAAATTTTGCAAAAGAAAATAAGATCTATTTTGTAGCTACCAACATACCAAGAAGATTTGCAAATATGGTGTATAGGTTTGGGATTGATACCCTAGAATATTTGCCTGAAAAATCAAAACAATTTATTGCTCCACTTCCAATAGTTTACGACACTTCATTAACTTGCTATAAAGAAATTTCAATTATGGCAGAAGGTCATGGAGGTGAGAATTTGCCAAAATCACAAGCAATAAAAGATGCTACTATGGCTCATTTTATTCATAAAAATATGACTAGAAATACAAAATTCTTACACTATCATGGTTCGTATCACTCAAAGTATCATGAGTCGATAATGTGGTATTTACTACAAATAAATCCAGATTTAGATGTCACAACAATTGAAGCGGTAGAACAAGCTGATATTTCTGAATTTGATAAGGAATTAATAGGTAATGCCGATTTCTTTATTGTAGTAGATGAAGATATGTGTAAGACACATTAACAATTATGTACTGCATTTGCAATTTCTGCAATCAGATTTTCATCTTTCTCAATAGCATTTCCTACAACTATAATATCAGCGCCGGCTTTGCAATTGGCAATGGCTTTTTCTCCATCGCTAATTCCACCACCAATAATTAAAGGAACATTAATAGATTTACTAACTGCCACAATCATTTTCTCAGAGATTGGGTTCTTAGCACCGCTTCCGCCATCCATAAAGATAAGCTTGAGTCCGAGCATCTCACCAGCCATTGCTGTGCAAGCAGCTACTGCATTCTTCTCAGCAGGAATAGGGGTAGTATTACTCATATAAGATACGGTTGTAGGTTTTCCACTATCAATTAGTATGTAGCCAGTTGGTAAAACTTCTAAAGAAGATTGTTTTAATATTGGGGCAGTGATTACTTGTTTTCCAATTAGCATTTCAGCATTTCTTCCAGAAATTAAAGATAAAAATAAGATTCCATCAGCTTTATTGTTTACTTGCATTGCATTCCCTGGGAAAAGCACTACAGGGATATTAGAATGTGCTTTTAGTGTTGCTAAACAAATATCTAAGCTATCATTTGTAAGCAAACTTCCTCCAACAAAAAAGAAATCGGTATTTGCTTTTGTTGCTTTTTCAATAATTGAGATAAGCTGATCCTTATCTTGTTTGTCAGGGTCAATTAAAAGAGCAAATGTTTTTTTAGCAACCTTTTTATTTTCTAATATTGTATTGTAAATATGCATAGTTAAATTTCTATTTGCAAACATACACTAAATAGTGATTATTTATTTTTCTATATTTCACAATTATTTTTTCTCCCTTAAAATTACAAATTACTTCTCCCTTTTCTTTTGTTTCAAATTCATCTATTTTTAGATCTTTTTTAAAATCA
>CAWVYN010000164.1:0-2249 GCA_963934425.1 uncultured Flavobacteriales bacterium
AGCATATTTCCATCATCACACACACTACCTCCTCCAGAAATAGTTGCAGCTGGAGGTGCATCTTCCGTAATGGTAATTGAATCCTTTACCAAACATCCAGTGCCATCATCAATGGTCAAATGATAATAGCCCTGCCCAACCAAAAGGGAAGAATCGAAACTTCCATTGTTCCAGATGTAGTTATAAACTCCAGTTCCTCCTGTAATAATTGGGTCAATTAAAGTAGTAGTATTACAAGGAATATTATAATCTAATCCTAATTCAAAAGTAGGAGGTGGTTTGGAAAAAACTGTAAGTGTATCAGAGTAAACTGAACAACCAACAGAAGTAGCTGCTACCCAATATTGCCCAGCTCCTACCGTAATAAAAGAATCGGTACCAATAACTGTATTGTTAATATCATACCACTGATAAGTTGCACCTTGCCCTGCATCTGCAAGAAGAATAATACTGGAATCACAATCAATTTCCATAAAAGTAGAATCGATACTCATATTATCTACTATATCTAAGGTTGGGGAAGAAAAACTTCCAGCCTCTAACCAAACATAAGAACTCAATCCCTGGTCAGAACCATCTGCAATAGCAAGACGAATATGATATGTTTGTCCGCATTGGACCTGAGAAACAGCTGTTAGCACAGTAGTGTACCCATCTGCATCATTAATAAAAGAAAGAGATGAATTATCTACAAAATATTGAGCATTTAATGGAGTGATAGCGCCATTCTGTCCATTATGAACAGATGAAATAGTAATAGGTAGCGGAGGATTAGAATTAGGAACAATAGCTAGGTTGATTGAACCATTTGGATGGATTAGCGGAGAAGAATATGGTCCTGTAATACCTGGACCAGAAAGAAAAAATCCAAAGACATCATTGTATTGAGTGTTTTCAAAAGTATGGTACTCTTGCGAGCCAAAAACATAACGAAACTTAACCGTATCAGAAGTTGGAATAAAATCAAATTCTAAAATAGCTACATCATTGATAGAGGAAACCACAAATGTTTGTCCAATAAGTGGTGGAACGGAATTGGCAACTGCAAGCAAATCTGGATCAGTAACTGTATTAGGAGGGTTAGTACCAAAGCCAGGAAAATTTGGGTCTAATAAATCAATATCTCCTGTAGCCATTACAATTCCGCTATCTAGTCCTAAGTTGGTATTAATTGCATTGAAAAATCCTATTTGCATACTATCACCTTGATAGGAATGATTGGAGGCTACCACACCGCCACCTAATAAGATATTATCTACAAGCCATGTTGGAGAATCGTAAGGAGCAGTTTTATCTATAGTGATCTGCGCATAAGTAATCTGAGAAAACAAGAGTAATGCAAGCAATATATAGCGTGTTTTTTGCACAGCTACAAAATTAACAATAAATGTGATAAAAAATAAATCTAATTTTTATTTCTTATGTGCTCAGTTTTCTAGAAACTGTTGAGTACTGTACATCTTTTGGTAGATTCCTTTTTGAGACATCAAATTATTATGAGATCCTTGTTCTGTAATTTCGCCATCTTTAAATAAAAGAATTTTATCTGCATTTCGAATGGTAGAAAGGCGGTGAGCAATAATAATGAGTGTTCTATTTTCTACTAATTTTTCTAAAGCATTTTGTAACAATTGCTCTGTTTCTGTGTCAATTGAGGAAGTTGCTTCATCTAAGATTAAGATTCTAGGATTACGAACATATACTCTCAAAAAAGCAATGAGCTGTCTTTGCCCAGTGGAAAGGGTAACACCTCTTTCGCCAACTAAATAATCGTAACCTCCAGGAAGAGATTTAATAAAACGGTGAATTCCTATATTTTTGGCTGCTTCTTCTACCTTTTGAATACTTATATGTTCATCATAAAGTGTAATATTGTTAAAAATTGAATCTGAGAATAAAAACACTTCCTGTTGAACAAAAGCAATTTGTTCACGCAAAGAACTGAGTTTCATCTCTTGGATAGAGTGATTGTCAATAGTTATACTTCCCTTTTGGATATCGTAAAAACGATTAAGTACATTAGTTACAGAAGTTTTTCCTGCACCAGTTTCACCAACAAGTGCCAGGGTTTTTCCTGCATCAATATTAAAATTAATACCCTTTAAAACCCATTGTTCTTTGTTGTACGCAAAAAACACATCTTTAAAAGAGATCTCTCCTTTAACTTTTTCCAAAACCAAATCGCCATTATCTTTTATTTTTTGGTCAGTATCCAAAATTTTGAAAACTCTTTCAGAACCAACAATCCC
>CAWVYN010000165.1:0-2207 GCA_963934425.1 uncultured Flavobacteriales bacterium
TTGGAATATTTTTAGTATTAAGCACTTTAAATAATTTCCAATTTGTAGCATCCAATAATCAAGCGACTGATAGTTCTATTCATGGAATTGGGAGGGCGCTTCTTTCTTATTCTGACAATGGATATATTTTACCGTTTGAGGTAATTTCTGTGTTATTATTAGCGGCTATGATTGGAGCAATTGTCATTGCTAAAAAAGAAGAAGCATGATAGAAGGAATAAGCATATATTATATTTTGACTATGAGCACCATCATGTTTTTTATTGGAGCTTATGGTTTTTTGACGCGTAAAAATTTAATCACCATGCTCATGTCTATTGAGCTTATTTTAAATGCAGTGAATATTAATTTTGTTGCTTTTAATAAATATTTATATCCTGAAAATATGCAAGGACACTTTTTCAGCATGTTCATAATTGGTATTGCAGCTGCTGAAGCGGCTGTTGCAATTGCGATAATTATTAATATATATAGAAACATTCAAAATATTGATGTGGAGAATATTGACCAAATGAAATATTAATGATGGACTTCTCTTACACCATATATATCGCTTTAATTCCTTTTGCTGTTTTTGTAATAAACGGCCTATTTGGATCTAAGATAAAAGAAAGTTTTACAGGATATTTAGGAGTTGCCGGAATGGCTGTTGCAACCTATCTTTCTTATTTTACTGCTTATCATTATTTCTTTAAAGTAGGAAAAGGCTTAGATGGTGCTTTTCAAAAAATTGTTGGTTTTAATATGGAATGGTTACGATTTACCGATTCGCTTCATATTGATATTGGTGTGCTATTGGACCCTATTTCTGTAATGATGCTTGTTGTTATTAGCACAATATCTCTTATGGTCCATATTTATAGTTTGGGCTATATGAAAGGAGACCAGGGGTATAGCCGATTTTTTGCTTTCCTTTCACTCTTTACTTTTTCTATGCTTGGATTGGTGGTAGCTACCAATATTTTCCAAATGTATATGTTTTGGGAATTGGTGGGGCTTTCTTCTTATCTTTTGATTGCTCATTATTATCAAAAACCATCAGCAGTTGCTGCGTCCAAAAAAGCCTTTATTGTTACACGTTTTGCAGATTTAGGATTTTTGATTGGCATTTTAATTCTATCCTATTTAACGGGGACTTTCGATTTTAATATTCTTTGCAATCCGGAAGGACCTGCATTTATGCAAAGCACATCAGCTGTATTTTTAGGATTATCAACAATGGGATGGGCGCTAATACTAATTTTTATGGGAGGAGCTGGAAAATCAGCTATGTTCCCATTTCATATTTGGCTGCCGGATGCCATGGAAGGGCCAACCCCAGTATCGGCTTTAATTCATGCGGCCACAATGGTAGTTGCAGGGGTGTTTTTGGTAGCAAGACTATTCCCTATTTTTGCCATTGTCGCCCCAAATGCATTGGAAGTGGTGGCTATTATTGGAGGATTCTCTTCCATTTTTGCAGCAGTTATTGCTTGTACGCAAACCGATATAAAAAGAATACTTGCTTTTTCCACCATGTCGCAAATTGGATATATGATGTTGGCATTGGGCGTGTCTGGATATGGTGCAGAAGCCGGTCTTGGCTTTATGGCTTCCATGTTTCATTTGTTTACTCACGCCATGTTTAAAGCTTTATTGTTTTTAGGAGCTGGGGTAATTATTCATGCAATTCACACAAACAATTTAAGCGAAATGGGAAGTTTACGAAAATACATGCCCATCACGCATATCACTTTTCTTATTGCTTGTTTGGCAATTTCTGGAATTCCACCTTTTGCTGGATTTTTCAGTAAAGATGAAATTTTAGTTGCTGCTTACAATCATCATCAAATCTACTTTTGGGTAGAATGGATTGTGGCTGGGCTTACAGCCTTTTATATGTTCCGTTTATATTTTGGTATTTTTTGGGGAAAAGAAAAAGAATATGAACACACGCCACATGAAGCGCCTTTTAGCATGACATTTCCGCTTATATTTTTAGCAATTGCTTCAGCAGTGGTTGGTTTTATTCCATTCAGTAATTTTGTAACTTCTGATGGATTACCTTTTGATATTCATATGCATTGGGAGATTGCACTGCCTTCAATTGGAATTGCCCTTTTTGGAATAATTGTTGCTTTTGTTTTTTATAAAAAAGAAAGTGACTTGCCAAGTAGAGCAACCGCTTCTTTCGGATCTTTCTATAAATATGCACTTAACAAATTCTA
>CAWVYN010000166.1:0-2204 GCA_963934425.1 uncultured Flavobacteriales bacterium
TGCAATTGAAAAAACAAAACAATATCTTGCTGAAAAAAATAAAAATTTAGAGATTATTGTAGAAGCAAGAAATTTGGAGGAAGTAAATGAAATATTAAATATTGGAGGAGTAAAACGAATTCTGCTAGATAATTTTGACTACAAAAACACCAAAAAAGCAGTTGGAATTATTGGAGACAAGTGCGAAACAGAGTCCTCCGGCGGAATTAATGAAGAAACCATTGTAGAATATGCAAAATGTGGGGTTGATTTTATTTCGGTTGGAGCACTTACTCATACAATTGAGAATTTTGATTTAAGTTTAAAAGCTCTAAAATGAATTTTCTCAAGAAACTATCACAAGAAATAAAACCTCTTGGTTTTTCAGGGCTCAGTATTTATGATGTAACTATTTTCTTTTGGAAAGGGCTAATAAAAGGGGCTATTACTACAAGAGCATCTTCTTTGGCTTTCAATTTCTTCTTAGCATTTTTCCCTTCTATTATTGTGTTTTTCACCCTCATTCCTTATATACCAATTGAGGGATTGCAAGAAACTTTAATGGAATTATTGGGCTCTGTTTTACCACCATCTACCAATGAGATTACTTTTCAAACTTTGGAAGATATTATCAATAATCCTAGAGGTGGCCTGCTTTCTATTGGTTTTATCTTGGCTCTTTATTTCTCTACCAATGGAATAAATTCACTTATTGAGGCCTTTAATGCTTCTTATCATATTAGAGAGATTCGCCCACTTATTCAGCAAAGAATTTTATCGCTTGGACTTACCCTTTTACTTTCTGTAATGCTGATAATTGCTATTGGATTAATTATCTTTGGAACAGTAATTGTTAATTATTTAGTGAGTATTGAAATAATTACTGCGAGTGCAGCCGATTTAATTATCTATGGAAAATGGATGGTGATGCTTACCATGCTCTTTTGTGGAATTTCCATTTTGTTTCATTTAGGTCCAGCCCTGAAAAGCAAATGGAAGCTATTTAGTCCTGGATCAATTTTTGCAACAATTTTTATCATTATTACCTCTATCGGATTTAATTATTATATCCAGAATTTTTCGCAATACAACAAAATTTATGGTTCTATTGGAACCCTCATGATTATCCTACTTTGGATGTATTTTAATTCTATTATTTTACTTACTGGCTTTGAGCTAAATGCTAGCATCTCAAATGCTACGAATAAAAGTGAGAATCTCAAATAAGAATTGTAAATTTGCAATCCAAAATATTTTATTATGAAACAAATACTTTCTACCTTATTGTTATTTTGTACTGTTTTGTCTTTTGCTCAAGAAAAATATAATCCTTTAGCAAAACCAAACACTTATAGAAATGCTGATAATCCAAATTATTGGAAAAATAAAATGCCACATCCTGGCTATTGGCAACAAGATGTATACTATAGAATTAAGGCAAATATTGATGAAACAACTGATATCATCGATGCAGATCAGACCCTAACTTACTGGAATAACTCTCCTGATGATATGGATTTTGTTTATTTCCATTTATATCAGAATGCTTTTCAACCAGATTCCTATTTGGATGAATTGCAAAAAGAGAATGGGAAATCTCCAAAATACGGAAACTATGAGTCTGAAAAATTAGGAACAGTTATAGAGAGTATATTTGTGAATGGGGAAAAAGTAAAAACTGTTTTAGATAACACTATTTTGAAAGTCTATCTGCCAAATACGCTTAAGTCTAAAGGAACAACTACTTTCAAAATAAAATTTAAAACCTATTTTGATCAAGGCGAAGTTAGAAGGAGAATGAAAGTGTATGATGCATGGGGAAATAAACATTATAATGGAGTTCATTGGTATCCAAGAATATCGGTTTATGATGCAAAGTTTGGGTGGACTACTGATCAGCATTTAGGAAGAGAATTTTATGGAAATTTCGGTTGTTATGATGTGGAGCTAACTTTTGCTTCCAATTTTGTAGTAGAAGCTACAGGGTTCTTACAAAACAGAGAAGAAGTCCTGCCAAAAAATTTAAGAAATAAGCTAGATATCAAAAACTTTAAAGATAAACCATGGAATTCTGCTCCATCTGTGATCACAGAATATAAAAAAGGGGAAACAAAAATATGGAAATATCATGCTGAGAATGTACACGATTTTGCTTTTACTGCTGATCCTACTTATAGAATCGGAGAGGCCTGGTGGGAAGATAAAGTATGTTACTCATTAGCACA
>CAWVYN010000167.1:0-2203 GCA_963934425.1 uncultured Flavobacteriales bacterium
TTCCAGCTCCTCCTGCTCTGCATCTTTCTGCCAAAGATCCTTGAGGAATTAAATCTACCTCTAATTCTCCGGAAAGCATCTGCCTTTCAAATTCTGCATTCTCTCCTACATAAGATGAAATCATTTTTTTGATTTGTTTTCTTTGGAGCAAAAGTCCTAAGCCAAAATCGTCAACTCCCGCATTGTTGGAAATACAAGTCAGTCCAAAAATATCTTTTTTAGCTAATGCTGATATGCAGTTTTCAGGTATCCCAGAAAGTCCAAATCCTCCAACCATAAAAGTCATATTGCTTTCTACTCCAGCAATTGCATCATCAATAGTATTTACTATTTTGTTTATCATAATTCTTCCTCTTCAAAATTCTTGTTTTCTGTTTCAAAAAGTTCCCCACAATCGATTCTCACATCTACCGCTTTTGGTATATTAAAGCTAATTGGAAAAATCCCTGATTCTAATGTGTCTGCATAAACCCTTTGCATATATTCTGCAAAAACTGGCAATGCCATATTCGCTCCTTGTCCGTAATGCGTATCCCTAAAGTGCACACTTCTGTCTTCACAGCCACTCCATACGCCGGTTACTAAATTTGGCGTTATCCCCATAAACCAGCCGTCCGAATTGTTTTGAGTAGTCCCAGTTTTTCCGCCCATTTCATTTTTGAACTGATATTTAAATCGCAAACGAACCCCGGTTCCCATAGTGGTATTTGCATTTTTATTATACACTCCGTCAATCACTCCTTGCAACATTCGTACCATCAAATTAGCAGTTTTTTTACTCATTGCCTCTGTAGTTTTTGGCTTGAATTCTTCTAAAATAACTGCATGTTTGTCAGTTATTTTTGTGATAAAAATTGGTTCTGTCCAAACACCATTATTTACAAATGTAGAATAAGCTCCTACCATTTCATATACCGACAAATCAAAAGTGCCTAGACAAAGTGAGGGGACGGCTAAAATTTTAGATTGTATTCCAATTTTTTTGGCCAAATCAACTACGGCATGAGGCCCGAATTGCTTCATTATATAGGCAGTAACGGTATTAATTGAATTTGCCATTCCAAATTTTAAAGTTAGTAATTCCCCCTCATATTTATCATCCGAGTTTTCCGGAATCCAATCTTTTTCTGGTAGTCCCCACTTTTCTTTATCAAAAACTACTGGCACATTTGGCACTTCATAGCATGGCGAATAACCCTCTTGCATGGCTAAAGAATACAAAAATGGCTTGAAAGTAGAGCCCACCTGTCTTTTACCTACTTTTACATGGTCGTACTTAAAATAGCGATGGTTAATTCCTCCAACATATGCCTTTACAAATCCTGTTTTTGGATCCATACTCATCATTCCTGAGTGAATAAAAAATTTATTGTATTTGATTGAGTCTCTTGGAGACAAGATAGTGTCAATCTCTCCTTTCCAAGAAAAAATATTCATAGGAACTTTTATTTTAAAAACCTTCTTTATTTCGCTTTCCGATTTTCCCCCTTTTTTAAGTTTCCTATATCTTTCCGATCGTCTCATCCCTTGGTCGATAATTTCATTTATCTGTTCCCACTCAAAATCTTTTGGAAAAGGAGCTTTACTATATCCTTTCCAGTGCCTGTAAAAATCTTTTTGTAAAGCAGAAAGATGAGTCGTCATCCCTTCTTCTGCAAATTGTTGCATCCTTGAATTGATGGTAGTATGAATTTTTAGCCCATCTGTATATAGGTTATAAGGAGACCCATCTGGCTTCAGGTGTAAGGCACACCATTTTTTCAGTTCTCCTCTTAAATACTCTCTAAAATAAGGTGCCAATCCTTCATTATGACTGGCTCTTTTAAAATCTAAAGCTATGGGCTGATTTTTCAAAGTATCAAATAATGAGTCAGAAATAAACTCATATTTATTCATTTGTGAAAGCACTACATTTCTTCTGTTTTCAGTAAGTTCCATTCTTCTATTTGGATTATAAAAGGTAGGGGCTTTAAGCATCCCAACAAGCATTGCCGATTCTTCAATTGTAAGTTCTTCCGGCTTTTTGTTAAAATAAACTTGTGCTGCCGATTTTATCCCAACCGCATTATTTACCCAATCATATCGGTTGAGGTACATGGCTAAAATCTCTTCTTTTGTATATTGTTTTTCCAATCGAATAGCTATAACCCATTCTTTGAATTTTTGCATAACTCTTTGTAGGCCAGAAGATGGTTTTTCAGTA
>CAWVYN010000168.1:0-2202 GCA_963934425.1 uncultured Flavobacteriales bacterium
CATTTTACATACAGCTAAATAAAGCTCGACTAATTCTTCCATATTTTCATTGGGAAAAGTAAGCTCCCACTCTCCCAAACTTTCCTCGTCTTTAAAAATATGTTGTTCTTCTCCATACACCCACCATCCTGTATATTGTATTGGCTCTATCGTTTTGAGTTGTTTTTTTGATTCTATTCCACAAGATGTTATTATTATAAATAATAAAAAAAACACAGCTCTTGCTCCTCTTATTAGAGGGAAAGTTTCTTTTTTCTTTTCTCTTTTTTTTCTCATCTTTTTGTCTAATAACTACAAACTAACAATCACCAACTATTTTCTGTAAAAATTCATTTCATCAATATATTTCCAAGCTCTTTCAGGAATTAAATAAGAAACATCTTTCCCCTGCTTGATAGCGTTTCTAATAAAAGAAGCAGAAATTTCCATTTGAGGAACGCCCTTTACTATATGAATATTTTCATGAAAACTACTTATTTCAATTCCTGGCCTTGGATACGCATAAACAGAATAGTCAGTTAAAATCTGTTCATAATTTTTCCATTTGTGGAAATTCTGCAAATTATCTGCCCCAATAATTAAGGTAAAATCATTTTTTGGATATTTCTCTTTTAAGTGCGCCAAAGTGTCAATAGTGTAAGAGGGCTGCGACAAATTAGACTCAATATCAGAGACAGATAATTTGGGATTGTCCTCCACTTCCTTTCTTATTATCGTCAAGCGGTGATGCTGATCCAATAAGCTTTGTTTTTTTTTGAGTGGGTTTTGAGGAGAAACTATAAACCATACTTGCTGCAAATCGGAAAATTCAAGTATGTAAGAAGCAATTACTTTATGCCCAATATGCATAGGATTGAAAGATCCAAAAAATAAGCCTATTTTCATCCGATAAATTTTTGGATTACTTCCATAGCTTCCCTACAGGCCTTAACAAAATCATCATTCAAAATTACTTTGTCGAATTCCCCACTTCTTGCTATTTCTCCTTTCGCTTTTGTTACTCTTTTTTGCAAACTATCTGCGGATTCTGAGCCTCTTTTTTGCAACCTTTCTTCCAAAACTGCAAGAGATGGTGGCATGATAAAAATGGACAAACATTCGCTTGAATATTGTTTCTTTATGTTAACTCCTCCAACTACATCCACATCAAAAATTATTGTTTTTCCTTCTCTCCAAATTCTTTTCAATTCTGATTTCAAAGTTCCATAATATTGATTTTTGTAAACTTCTTCCCATTCCAAAAAGTCCCCCTTTTTTATTTTTTGTTGGAATTCTTCCACTGCTAAAAAATGATAATCTATACCATCTGTTTCATTCTTCCTTCTTGCTCTGCTACAAGCAGAAACAGAAAAAGAAAGTGCCTCAATCTGCTTCAATAAGAAATGAACTATGGAAGTTTTTCCTGCTCCTGACGGGGCTGATATTACAATAAGTTTTTCCACTATAAAATATTGAGGAGCTGCTCCTTAATTTTTTCCAATTCGTCTTTCATTTGTACCACAATTTTTTGCATTTCTGCATCTGATGATTTCGATCCAATTGTATTAATTTCTCTACCTATTTCTTGGCCGATAAATCCTAATTTTTTTCCGTTAGGAGAATCCGATTTCATAGTTTCTAAAAAATATTCTAAATGAGTAGACAAGCGAACTTGTTCTTCTGTAATATCTTGTTTTTCTAAATAATAAATGAGTTCTTGTTCAAATCTATTCTCGTCAATATTCTTAGTCTCAATCTCTGCTAGTTTTTCGGATAAACTTTTTTTCACTTTTTCAATTCTTTCTTTCGCGAAAGGTAAAACTTCATTTAACAACTCAGAAAGTTTATTTATTCTTGATTGTATATCATCTTCTAATCTTTTCCCTTCATCTAATCTGAATTGCAATAAGTTACCAATGGCAGTATTTATTGCATTTTCAATTTCCTCCCACTCATTTTCATTTGATTTTCCTTCTCCCTTTATCAATACATCAGGCATTTTTAATAAAGTTGGAATAATATCAGATTTATTTAATCCTAACTCATAAAAACTTGTACTCCAAATACTTGATTTTAAATTCAACTCTTCTTGTAATTTTAATATCTGCTCATGATAATCTTTAACAACTGCTATATTTAAAGTGTAATTTGAGGAAGCCCCTTCCTTATCTCTCCAAATTGAAAGTTCAATTTTACCTCTTTGTAATTTTTCTGAAAGCAACT
>CAWVYN010000169.1:0-2186 GCA_963934425.1 uncultured Flavobacteriales bacterium
GGTACACTTACCATTTCGTTTCTCTATTGTAGCGCACCACCTCAACAAGTTTGATATTAGCAATCACTATTTAGAACCAACTACTACTGATCCTGTGTCAGGAGATAAGGTTGAAAATAAAGACTCTTTTGGCAAAAAAGTTTTAAGACATTTTATTATTGGGGGAGAGTTAAATCCTTTCAAAAAAAGTTTATTTATTAGAGGAGGTTTTAATTTTCAAAGACGGCAAGACATGATGTTGGTAACACGCCCAGCAATGGTTGGTTTTTCTTGGGGGTTGGGCTTTCGGGTTTCTAAATTTCATTTCAACTATAGTAGAGCTACTTATCATTTGGCGAGTTCTACCAATATTTTCAATTTTTCTACTAATCTTTCTTCATTTGGCTTATAAAATGAGTGTAAAAATAAATATAGCTATTGATGGACATTCTTCTTGTGGAAAAAGTACCATTGCAAAGGCAATTGCTAAAAGATTTGGAATGCGCTATATTGATACTGGTGCTATGTATAGGGCAATTACTCTTTTTTGTTTTGAAAATAAAATTATAAAAGATGGAGAAGTTGATTTACAAAAATTAACGCTTCAATTGCCTAATATAAATGTGTCCTTTGAGTTTAATACCGTATCAGAAAAATCAGAAACTATTTTAAATGGTAAAAATGTAGAATTGGAAATTAGAGGCCATAAAATTTCTTCCTTTGTAAGTATTGTAAGTCAGATAAAAGCGATAAGAGAAAAGTTGATAGTTTTGCAAAGGGAAATTGGTAAGGGAAAGTCAGTGGTAATGGATGGTAGAGATATTGGCACCAAAGTTTTCCCTAATGCAGAATTGAAATTTTTTATAACTGCAAATGTCGAAATTAGAGCTAAAAGAAGGTTTGATGAAATGGATAAAAAGAAGGTGAGTTTTCAGCAGGTTTTAGATAATTTATTTGAAAGAGATGAGAAAGATACGCACAGAGAAATTAATCCTTTGAAAATTGCAAAAGATGCCATTGTGATTGATAATTCTAATTTATGCGAGGAAGAGCAAAATAATCTTATTTTTGGAATTATAAAAAAGAAAATTGAAAGTTACAATTGATAAATATTCTGGTTTTTGTTTTGGAGTAGTTTATGCCATTGAAATGGCAGAAGCGGAACTTTCCAAATCAGGAAAACTATATTGTTTGGGTGATATTGTTCACAATAATATGGAGGTGGACAGATTAAATGATATGGGATTAGAAATTATTAATCATCAACAATTAGGTAAGTTGAAAGATTGCAAAGTATTAATAAGGGCACATGGAGAACCACCAGAAACTTATCAGACAGCTGTCAAAAATAATATTCAATTACTCGATGCTTCTTGTCCTGTTGTACTAAAATTACAATATAATATTAAAGAAGGGTATGAGGAAATTAATAAAATAGATGGGCAAATTATTATTTTTGGAAAAGAGGGGCATGCAGAGGTACAAGGGCTTTTAGGGCAAACAGATGGCAAAGCAATTATTGTTGCCTCTGCAGATGATTTAGATCAAATAGATTTTTCTGCTCCTATCTATATGTATTCACAAACCACAAAAAGCCCTAAAGCTTTTGCTGATTTACAGCAGGAGATTAGAAAAAGAAAACAAATTTTTGGCAATTCCGATTCCGTGAAATTTATTGTGAACGACACACTTTGCAGACAGGTTTCAGGTAGAGAGCCGCAACTAAAAGAATTTGCAAAGGAAAATGATGTAATTGTATTTGTAAGCGGAAAAAAGAGTTCAAATGGAAAAATGTTGTTCCAATCTTGTCTTAAAGAAAACCCAAAATCCTACTTTATTTCGGATCAAGATGAAATAAAAACGGATTGGTTTGTAGAAGATTCCACTGTTGGAATTTGTGGTGCTACCTCAACTCCTAGATGGCTAATGGAGAATATTGCAAAAAAAATCACTAGTATCTAAGCTATAAGATCTTCTTTTAAAAAGGTTTTTCTTTTTCGTATAGAAGTTGTATCTTTGCACGCCTTTTTAATGTGATAGTACAAGGATGAAAAGGCAAGAGAATAAAAAAAATAATATCTCTCGTAAATCAGATGCATGAAATCCTTAAAAGATAAGCGAGATACAATAGAGTTACAAATATGGTAGAAGAAAAAAAAACTACTAAAGAAGTAGTTGATGAAAACACAGAGAAACAGGAAGAAACT
>CAWVYN010000170.1:0-2172 GCA_963934425.1 uncultured Flavobacteriales bacterium
AATCGTTCAATTGCCAATATAAAGTTCCCATGCAATAAGGTTGATTTTTTCTGTGAGATTCTAAGCCAATTCGCATGCCGTTTGCTTGCAAGATTTGACTTGCATAAATAAACTTTCTAAAATCTTTTTGCACATAATATTCCCTTGCCATATATTCTGAAATTAGCGCATTTCCTCTTGGATGTTTTTGATGATTCTGCATCACGACCGAATTTAAATTCCATTCTAAACTATCTGAAAAAGCAGCAATGGTTGAAAGTTGAGGAAAAGATTGAAACCCAAATTCACTCATAAATCTTGGCACTTTTTGTTCCAAATTTTCAAAAGGCTCTGCATCATGCCAAACGCCCCAATAATGGGCATCTCCTTCAAATTGATGCTGAGGGTTTCCTCTCCCAAATTTTGGAGAACTTTCCCAATAGGGAGTTTGTGAGTAAATCTCAACAATCTGTGGTAGGATTTTTTGAAAAACCTTTTGATAACCCTCCCAAATTTCTGCTTGCTGACTTTCTATAAAGTCATTTTTCCAGCCCCATCTGTGCCAGCCTTCTGAATTCTCGTTATTTCCACACCAAAGCGCAATGGATGGATGATGGCTCAATCGCTTTACATTTTGAATTGCTTCCATTTTTACATTTTCTAAAAACGAAGAATCACTTGGATACATAGCACAAGCAAACATAAAATCTTGCCAAACTAAAATCCCTAAGGAATCACATAAATCATAAAAAATATCTTCTTCATAAATACCGCCACCCCAAACTCTGAGCATATTCATATTGGCATCTGCCACGTCTTGTAATAAATCACGATAGTGTTTCTCAGTGACTCTATTTTGCAGATTATCCTGCGGAATGTAATTTGCTCCTTTTATAAAAATGAGCTTGTTATTTACTCTAAAATTAAAACTTTCTCCTACTGAATCTTGTTCAGTAATTAATTCTATTTTTCGCAATCCAATCTTTTTTGTTTGTAAGTCAATCATTCCATTTTCATCTGAGATGGAAACAGGAATATCATACAGCTTTTGCTCTCCATATCCATTTGGCCACCAAAATTCAGGATTTAAAATACGAATGAGAACAAAAAATTTATTATTAGCTTCTTTCAATTTAAAATCCTCCCAAACTAAACCATATGCGCTAATACTAATTGTTTTTTCAGTTGAGGATTCAATCTCTATCCCAATAGTCAAATCTGCAAATGAATCCGTTAAATGCTCTTTCACCACATAAACATTATTTATCCTACAATCGTCCCAACTTTGCAATTCAACTTTACGCCAAATTCCTGTTGGTGATATTTTTGCCCCCCAATCCCAGCCATAATGAAAGCCTGCTTTTCTTGTAAAAACTCTACTTCCCCCTGGTAAACTATACCCTAAAACAGTTTGCTTCTTTTTTTCAATTTCTGAAACTGACTCAAATTGAATTTCTAAAGAATTTTTTCTCTGCAGAATCCCTTTTACATCAACCTCCCATTTTCGAAACATATTCTCAGCAACCAAGATTAAGGAATCATTTAAATAAACCTTGGCATAAGTATCCAGTCCATTAAAAACTAAAAATTGCTTTTGGCTTTTTAGCGTTATCTGATCAGCTGAGAATACTGATTTATAATGCCAATTCTCATTTGCAACCCACTGCACACTGTCTTCATTAGTGCCATAAAATGGATCAGCAATGAAGTTATGATTTAACAAATCGGAAAAGATATTTCCAGGGACATCTGCTTTGTGCCATTTATCTTCAAATGAAAATTCCCAATTACTTATTTCTTGGATTAAAATACTTTTTTCTTCTTTTCTGCAAGAAGAGAAGATTACCAACACTATGAGCAGATATTTATACAATTTCTTCTAGTTTGTTGATTATTGTTTTAATAAGTAGAGCATCCGTTTCTACTTTTGAATTCTGATTTCTTTTGCTTCCTGAAAGATGAAAATTTCTTATTCCTATTTTATATAGTGCTTCTGCATTATTGTGATTCACACCGCTTCCAGCTAGGATAGTAATTCTCCCCTTTGCCAATTTCACCAATTGTTCCAAATTAGAAACCCCATCAATTACATTATTGCTTTGTCCAGCAGTTAAAAGCGATTCACAACCAGAAGCAATCACATCTTCTAAATTTTGTATCAAATTATTTCCTTCATCAAAAGCCCTGTGAAAA
>CAWVYN010000171.1:0-2160 GCA_963934425.1 uncultured Flavobacteriales bacterium
TTTCATAGGAAAATATTTCTCCAATTCTTTCTATATTTCTTCTAAAACGCATGCGATCGTTTTGAATATTTACATCTCTTATCTCTCGAATAAAATGGTTAAATATTGAATTTTGTTTTCCTAAATTAATTGTTTCCATGATTTATCTCTTGTTGATTAAAAAATAATGCTTCTTTTCTGCTCCAAATGAAGTGTAAAATCGTGCTAAGGTAGGAATCATAGAGCCCTCAAAATCCAAAATTAAGGAATCTTTTTTATATTTTGCAATATAGTTGTCAATTAAAAAATGGTTCGCCCCAATTTCTTTTGCAGAGCTATTGGATGCTGAGAAAAGATAAATAGACCTCCCTAAGCAATTGCTGAAAAAAGCTGCACTTATTAATTGCTCTTTTTTATATATGCCAAAACATTTTCCTTTTTCCTTCTGCTGTATTTTTTCTAATAATTGAAATAAAATTTCATATGCTTTTTTGTTTAATTCTTTCACTTCTTTTCCTTTGTTTTGCTTAAAAAGCTGAATCAGTAAATCATTAGAACATTCTTTTATTTCTAGATTTTTTTTCTGTGCTTTTTTCAAATTTCTTTTTACATTTTGAGAATATTTCTTTCTGATCTTCTCAATATCAGCCGAAATATCCAATTCAAAATTATCTTTTATTTTCGCATTATCTAACTTATTATGAATTTGTAAACTTCTCATCCATGTTTTTTTAGGAATTACACTAAAGAAAGCATCTATATTATTTGAATTCTCAGAAGAAAACAAGCCCAATTGTTGTGTAAAGAGCGGTTGAGAAATATAAAAAATCCCTAGTTTCTTTTGAACCGGAATAGGAAAGATACTTTTATAATCATCCTCAATTAAAGCGCACCAATTTGGCGACACAACATCCAGATACCAAGAGTATGCATAAATTCTTGGAGTTAACGTTGCCTCCAAACTTTGATCCCATTTTGCTTTATCAATCTTGCTATGCTGGAAAAATTTTATCACGATTTTGACATTTTTATCATTTCGGTATAAACGCTTTCCCAGTCCTCCCATTGTTTGTAGTTGCTAAAAGTGTCATTATGCCAAAGTGAAATGAAAGTACCATTTACATTTTTTACTTCATGAATTAATTCGGAGATTTGAGCAAGAGATTGCTCTGGACTTAGCTTTAAATAATACAAAAGGGTAGCGTCCATTACTGCAAAAGGATGAATTTTTATAGGAAGAATTGTTTCCGTATCCAAATTATAGAAAGTAAAAAAAGAACAAATACTAGCCCTAAAACCAATGGCGGAAGCATAGCCCATTGTGTAATCATCTGTAATTCCTAAATCAGCTAATTGATTGTAAGTTTCAGGAAGTGTAAGTTTTAAGAAATGCTGTCTACTTTTAGTAACTTCCCTTTTTGTAATGCTTTCCAATCGCTTTATTTCTTCAGGTAACTTTTTAGAATTGGTATTAGAGCCATAAGAAGGATGAATACCAATTTGAGCATAATCTGCTAAACGCTTTATCAAAAGTTGGAACTTCCTTTTTGTAAAAGAAATATTTTTGTCATTTAGTCCATAATCGGCCAAAAGGATAAAATAAATAACTTCTAAATCAAACTCCTTCTGCAATTTTAGTTGAGCATCAAATGTATCATAAGGATCTTTTTGATTACTCAAAAGTACAGAAATCCTTTGCTGAATACTTTTGAGATCAAAACTTAAAATAGAGTTTATAAAACCAGCAATAGAGCGCACAAATCCTTTTTCTAGATAATAAAAAGCATTATCAATATCAATAGTAGAAATGTATCTATAAGCAGGAAGAACCACCTCTAAATCAGGATATTTTTTAGAAATTTCTTCTACTAAAATTTTCGCCCAAATATTAATTACTGGCTTTTGCAGAAAATCATTTTTAAAAGCCAAGGAATTTTCTGCCTGAAACCTTTGATGTTCATCTTTCACAAAAGGAAGATATTCCTCATATCGACTTACTAAATAGAAGCTTGCTGAAAAAACATCAAAGGATATGCTTGCTTTTGATTGAGATTCAAAAAAGATTGGGATTTCACTTTCAAGATTCACATTTATATCCTGCTGACTAATACCTTTCTGATTTAATAACCCCATACTCTCAATGAAAATTTCATCTTCAAAACTATTATTTGAATAATTTAG
>CAWVYN010000172.1:0-2157 GCA_963934425.1 uncultured Flavobacteriales bacterium
TAGATTCAATTGCCAGCCAAAGAGGGCAATCCTTAACACAAGTAGAAAAAATAGTAAATAATTTAGAGGTCAACACAGCAAAAACATGCTTGGAACATCATTTTGTAGATGCGCTAATTTATCAAGATCAGCTCGAAAAAAAATTAAGAAGTAAGCTAGGAGATGACGATAAACTTGAATTTATTTCTCTTACAAAATACAGAAATGCAAAGGTGAAAAAAGAAGGAAAAATAAGTAGAGATAAAATTGCAATAATTTATGCTACTGGAGAGATTAACTCTGGTAAAGGTGATTTAAAAAGTATTGGTTCGGAAACCACTGCACAGGCAATAAAAAAAGCAAGAGAAGATGATAGAGTAAAAGCAATTGTTTTAAGAGTAAACTCTCCTGGTGGTAGTGCCCTTGCTTCAGATGTGATTTGGAGAGAAACTATATTAGCAAAAGCCCAGAAACCACTTATTATTTCTATGGGCGATGTGGCGGCAAGTGGCGGCTATTACATTGCTTGTGCTGCCGATACTATTGTTGCTAATCCAAGCACAATTACCGGCTCTATTGGAGTGTTTGGTTTGGTAGTTAATTTGCAACATTTTTACAAAAACAAATTAGGAATTACCATTGATACCGTAAATACGCACAAACATGCAGATATGGGGATAAACAGAGCACTGACCGCTTTTGAAAAAGCAAAAATTCAGAAAATCATAGAAGATATTTATACTACTTTTATAGGACATGTAGCAGACGGAAGAGATATGAGTATTGCTGCTGTAGATGAAATTGGGCAAGGTAGAATTTGGACTGGCTATGATGCAAAACGTTTAGGATTGGTGGATGTTTTGGGTGGGCTAGAAACTGCCATTGATATTGCGGCACATTTGGCTAAAATAGAGGAATACCGACTTGTCTCCTTGCCAAAAAAGGAAGATGTTATTGAAACAATGATTAAAGAAATGAAAGGGGAAGAAACTATGCATATTGCAAATTATTTTGGAATTGATCCTAAGTTTGTAAAAACGGTTGAAAACTTACTAAAAGGTGAAAAAATTCAGGCAAGAATGCCTTTTATTTTGGAAGTAAATTAAAACAATCTTGCTTGTAGAGTGTCTGAAAAAGAGAATTTTGAAATATATCCTTCATGTGAGCGAATATTAAAAACCCTGTCGCCATCCAGTAATAGATATTGGCCTTTTATTCCTTTTAACTCACCCTCTAAAATTGGTGTGCGTTCTAATTTTGTGCTATTTATCTTTTTGGGATATTCTACTACAGGATAATTAATTTCTGTAACAGTATTTCCTGGCAGGATATATTGTTTCAATTCCTCAGGAACATAGGTGGAAAGTTCTTCTTTCATTTTCACTAAATCAACCGGATTAGGAATGCCGGAAAGCATTTTTCGCCAATTAGTAATATCATTCACATACTTCTTTAAAGCAACTTCAATATCTCCTGAAAACCTTCTGTTTGGCACTTCTGCAAACAAAATAGCTTGGCTCGCACCTTGGTCCATCCATCTAATCACTCCTTGAGTTCCTCTTGTAATTCCAACTTTTATTCCTGAAGAGTTTGCCAAATACACATAATGTGGTGCTAATTGAAATTTCTTTTCCCACTGCAAATCTCTTTCTTCAATATCCAAATGTGCTGTGCAAAGTTCTGGTTTAAAAATTGATTGTGAGGCCAAAGGCGAATCATAAAAACACTCATAACAAAATCCGGAACGATAAAATTTCTTCATTTTCTTTCCACAACCGCAAATAACTTCTCCACTCCACTCTATCTTTAATTGTTTACCAATAAGATCATTCATCAATATATTTTTTCCATGAATATCTAATCTGTACTGCACCACATCTTCCAATTTGGTATCCATTTTTTTTAGGGTATCTCTCATCATAATTTTTTGTACTTTTAGGGGCACTAAAAGTAATATTTATTTATGAAAATTCCTTTCAAAAATTCTATTCTTTCATGGGGATTGAAAAAACGCATTCATCAAATGGATCTTTTTCTAAAGTACCCAATTGCTGTACAAAAGGATCTTTTACTAAACCTAATAGAAAAAGCAGAAGATACAGAATTTGGTAAAGAAAACAGCTTTGCTTCCATAAAATCGTATGGAGAATTTTGTAAAAATGTGGATATAAAAAACTA
>CAWVYN010000173.1:0-2155 GCA_963934425.1 uncultured Flavobacteriales bacterium
ACTGCAACATTTCCAGCAATATCTGAGTAGGCATTTACTTCCTTTATGAAAGTATAATTTAAAATACTTTTTTCCATCTCATCCATTGCAATTTCAGTTTTTATTTTCCCTAGTGGATGCAAGTTTTTTTCCTTTAAAAGATTATTGATTATTTTCTCATTTACAAAATGGTTTTTGCTTTGTGCAACTACTACTTCAAATACTTTGCAATCCACTGCTTTTTGCTTTTTTACAGAAAAAGCCATAAGCAAAACAATTACTGCTATTAGCGTAAGCCAACTTAATATATTAAATACTTTTTTCATTAGTTATAAAGTGCCTTTATAGGTTCTACAAGGGTTGAAATATCACCCGCTCCTAAAGTTAGCAACACTTCAATATCCTTGTTTTGTAAAATGCTTATTAATTCCTCTTTGCTACAAACCTCATTTTTAATAGTACATTTTTCAGATAGCATTTTTGAGGTAACTCCATCAATTGGTTTTTCTCTGGCAGGATATATTTCCAATAATATAAGCTCATCTGCTAAGGATAAACTCTTAGCAAATTCATCAGCAAAGTCTTGTGTTCTGGAAAACAAATGGGGTTGGAAAACAACCATTATTTTCTTACCTTTATACAATTCTTTAGCCGCCTTTATAGTCATTTTTACTTCCTTCGGATGATGGGCGTAATCGTCAATAAAGATCATTCTTTCAGAGTGCAAATGGATTTCAAACCTTCTTTTTATGCCTTTGAAGGTGCTAATGGCATTATTTACATTTTCACAAGATGCCCCCATAAAGCAAGCCACAGCAGAAGCTGCTAGTACATTCTCAATATTGTGTTTTCCTGGTATATCAATCAATAAATTGGATATCTTTTTTTCATACGCCATTCCTGGGAGTATGTCCAATATCCCAATATCAAATTTTGTTTTGTTATTGCTAATTCCAATATTAGAAGCATAATAATCTGCCTTTTCTGTTGCAGAATAAAACATCTTTGCCCCCTCATCTGGTTTTTCAAATTCAGTTTTTATGCCAGCTTGCACAAGCAAAAATCCTTTTTGTTTTACTTGAGATGCAAATTTTTGAAAAGCAGTCTCCAAGGATTTTTTATCCTCATAAATATCCAAATGATCCTCATCAATTGAAGTAATTACCGCAACATCCGGATAAAGATGGTGGAAAGAACGATCGTATTCATCCGCTTCCACAATTACAATATTTCCTTTTTTGGATAGTACCAAGTTGCTATCAAAATCCTTACTAACCCCTCCTAAAAAAGCCGTGCAATCAATTTGAGAATTTTTCAAAATATGAGTAAGTAAAATAGCAGTTGTTGTTTTCCCATGCGTTCCCGCAATGGCAATGGTAAAACTTTGACGAGTTATCATTCCAAGAACCTGAGAACGTTTTAATGGCGTGATTCCTTTTTCTTTAAAAAAGAGAAGTTCACTATTTTTCTCATCAATTGCTGGGGTGTATATTACCAAGAGCTCTATGGATTTTGCCTCTTTTACTTCTGTTTTTATCTGACTTACGTCATCTTTGTAATGAATAGCAATCCCTTCTTTTTCTAATTTTTCGGTAAATGGAGTCTTACTTTTATCATAACCGCTTACCTTTTTTCCATGCGCATTAAAATACCTTGCTAAAGCACTCATGCCAATGCCGCCTACTCCTAGTAGATAAATATGTTTGTAAATTTCTAAATTCATTCTTCTATTAATTCAATCGCCTCATCTGCAATACAATCAGCCGCATTTCTTACTGCCAAATTTTTTATGTTTTCAGATAATTCATCCTGTAAACTAGCATCTTCAATCAACTTCTGTAAACAATTAACTAATTTACTACCTGCCTCTTTGTCTTTCACCAGCAATGCTGCCTTTTTATTAACCACCGCTTGTGCATTTTTTGTTTGATGATCTTCGGATACATTTGGTGATGGGACTAAAATGGTTGGCTTTCCAATGCAACAAAGCTCAGAAACAGCAATTGCCCCAGATCTTGAAATGATAATATCGGCTGCCGCATAAGCCAAATCCATTTCTTTGATAAATGTATATGCATTTATTCCTTTTATCGATTTTTCATTTACTCTTTCTACTCCTTTTTCTTTATAGCTAATGCCTGTTTGCCAAATTAAATTTAAATTGTTTTGTGCAAAA
>CAWVYN010000174.1:0-2113 GCA_963934425.1 uncultured Flavobacteriales bacterium
ATTACTTCAGAAGATATTATTACTGAAATCTTAAATGCAGTAGAAATTCCTTAATGAGTACCTCATCACTTTTAAAGAAAGTTCGTAAAATTGAAATAAAAACCAAAGGACTCTCCAACCATATTTTTGCAGGAGAATACCATACGGCTTTCAAAGGGAAGGGTATGGCTTTTTCAGAGGTCAGAGAATACCAGCCTGGTGACGATATACGCTCCATTGATTGGAATGTAACTGCTCGTTATAATTCTCCATTCGTAAAAGTTTTTGAAGAAGAACGAGAGATGACTGTTATGTTACTAATTGATGTATCAGCATCAGGTAATTTTGGAACTAATCAACAGTTTAAAAGAGAATTAGCAACTGAAATTGCTGCAATTTTAGCATTCTCAGCCATTAAAAATAACGATAAAGTTGGTGTCATCTTCTTTACTGATAAGATAGAGCAATTCATCCCTCCAAAAAAAGGAAAAAGCCATATCCTAAGGATTATCAGAGAGGTTTTAGCATTTAACCCAGAAGGGAAAGGTACTGATATTGCAGGAGCTTTAGAATATTTTAATTCAGTTATTAAAAAAAGAAGTATTTGTTTTATCCTATCTGATTTTATGAGTAAGGAGTTTGATAAGCCCTTAAAAATTGCAAGCAAAAAGCATGATCTAGTAGCACTCAGAATTCATGATAAAAGAGAAGATAACTTACCAAATGTGGGGCTTGTACCTATGCAAGATGCTGAAACGGAAGAAACGATTTTTGTTGATACTTCAAGTAACAGAATAAGAGCTCAATTTACTAAAAATAGAGCCTCTAAGATAACTGCTCTCAAGAAACTTCTTCCTGCAAGCGGAGTAGATTTAATAGATATTACTACTGGAACTGATTATGTAAGACCATTGATTAATTTCTTTAAAACAAGAGGGAAAAGAAAATGAAAAAGTTAATCTTTATTTTTTTACTTAGCAGTAAGGTTATTTTTTCACAAACTGCAATACTTGACACAAGCTCAATACTAATTGGAGAGCAAGTCAATTTTACAATTAGTAATACCATAACCGAAACTAATATCTGGCCTACTTATACTGAATTCTTAGTAGAAGGAGTTGAAATTATTAAAGAAGGAAAATTAGATACTGCTAAAAATATTATCTCACAAAATTTCATCATCACAGCTTGGGATAGTGGAAGTTATTACATTCCTGCAATTTCCTTTTCCGATAACAGCAAAACAGAAGGGTTACTCTTAAATGTGCAAAGTATTATTTTAGAAGAAGGTGCCGAACTTGCAGATATAAAACAACCCATGCGAGCACCTATAGGTTGGAGTGATATCTGGCCTTGGCTGTTTGGGATTTTAATACTTGCTTTAATTATCTATCTGCTTATAAAATATGTATTCAATAAGAAAGAGGAAGTAAAGATTAAAAAACCAAAAATGATTATCCCTGCAGATATTACAGCTTTAAAACAACTTACAGCACTTGAAGATGCTAAAGTTTGGCAAGCAGGGAACATAAAAGAATATCATACCGAAATATCAGAAATTATTAGAAGATACACTGAAAATAGATTTGACTTTATTGCTCTAGAACTTACTACTGATGAAATAATAAGCGAACTAAAAGATAAAGTAGATAATGAGCAGTTAGCAAGTATTACCATACTCTTGCAAAGAGCTGATCTGGCCAAATTTGCAAAAAGCAAACCTGATGAGAATGAGAATAAAGAAAGTATGCAAATAGCAAAGAATTTTGTTGGAAAAACAAAACAAAGAAGAGTAAATAATGGCTAATTATACTTTTGTAAATAGTGAGTTTTTTTACCTCTTGGCATTGCCCCTAGCTATTATTATATGGTACGCACTAAAACATAAAAGCAGTAGTAGTACTATCTTATTTTCAGGAACTGAAGCTATAAACACCAACCCTACGATAAAACAAAGATTAAGGCATCTTCCTTTTATAGTGAAAAGTTTTGCTGCAACCCTGCTTATTGTTGCAATGGCCCGTCCGCAATCCTCTACCAACTGGGAAGAAAGCACCACTGAAGGAATTGATATTGTGCTAACTATGGATATTTCAGGAAGTATGTTGGCGCAAGATTTAAAACCTGACAGACT
>CAWVYN010000175.1:0-2081 GCA_963934425.1 uncultured Flavobacteriales bacterium
ATCCCTATTGTAGGAATTACAGGAACTAATGGGAAAACTACTTCTAAGGAATTAATACATGCCGCTTTATCCTCAGGAAAGAATTGTTATGCTACAAAAGGAAATTTGAATAAACATATTGGTGTTCCATTGAGTATTCTGAAAATAAATAAAAATCATGAGATTGCAATTATTGAAATGGGAGCTAATCATATTGGTGAGATTACTGCCCTTTGCAAGATAGCGCAACCAAATTTTGGAGTTATTACCAATATCGGAAAAGCTCATCTAGAAGGGTTTGGAAGTCTTGAAGGTGTGATAAAAGCAAAATCAGAGCTTTATAATTATATTAAAGAAAATGAAGGAGCTATTTTTGTTAATAATGAGGATGGCTTACTTATTAATCTAGCTAATGGATCTGAAACAATTTCTTATGGTAAAAAAGGAAGTTACTGTGGAGGAATAGGCAATTCTACTCCCTTTGTGAATGTTTTATTTTCTAATAAAGAAATAAAAAGTAATTTGATTGGAGACTATCAGTTTTACAATATAATGCTTGCTGTTTGTATAGGAAAGCATTTTGGAATTACTGATAAAAACATCAAATTAGCAATTGAAAATTATACTCCTATCAATAATCGTTCTCAGATTATTGAAACTACAAACAACACACTTATTTTAGATGCTTACAATGCAAATCCTTCAAGCATGATTGCTATGTTACATTCTTTTGCAAAACAAAATTATGATAAAAAACTATGTATTTTGGGTGACATGTTAGAAATGGGAAACACTTCTTTACAGGAGCATAAATCAATTATTGATTTGACAAATGAACTAAAATTAGAATGTATTTTTATTGGAACAGAATTTGCTCAAGTTCATAAGCAAGCATACAATAGTACAGATAAATTCTCAGAATCTTTAATAGAAAAACCTATTAAAAACAAAACAATTCTTTTGAAAGGTTCTAGAGGAATTGCACTTGAAAAGTTAGTAGAATTGCTTTAATCTTCTGCTAAAGTATCCTTAAACAGCTTCCTAAATACAAAGAAACAAACCGAAAGGAAGCCGCCTAAAGATCCTCCTAATATCCCTGCAAGGGCTTTTGAGATCTTATCTTCTTCTAAAGGTAAAATTGGTTTGTCAATTATTTGAATAATTGGGGTTTGGTTTAGTAAAGTCATTTTAGAAATTTCAAGATTCTTTATAATTTCCAAATACATGGTATTTAGCACCTCTACCTCACGCATCAATTGCAATTCTTTTAATCTGCCAGATGCTTTTATAATTCTCTGATTAATATCTTTTACTCTAGCAAATTCTTGTTCTGCTTTGTATAATTCTACAAAAACAGAATCGGCACGATCTTGCAAAAATCCTAGTGTATTTCTAGCTTGTTTGGTTTGATGAGCAATATACATTTTACTCATTTCATCAATTAAGGTTTCTGTAAATTGCTTGGCAAAATTTTCATCAGCAGAAATATAGGAAAGTGTAATAATATTTGCTTCTTCATTTTGAATCTCAATTACCAGATTACTTTCTATTATTTGGCACCAAACTTCTCCCATAATACTATCATGATATAGTGTAAGGGGTTTATTAAAATTTACCCCATCAAATTCTTCATTCTTTTCCCATGACTCCCTTATTTTATTAAGAGAAATATAATGCTCAATTAATAAATCGTTTTTTCCTTCTAAATTTCCTTTTCTTAACAAAGCAGACTCTACAACACCCCTTGATTTTAACAACTGCATAATGTTTTGCTGGGAAAAAGTTGTGCTTGAAGTTCCGCTTAAATCAAATCCAAACTGAGAAGCAATTCCTGTCATTGTTCCTAAAGAATTTCCTGCTTTTGCATCTTCTACTACAAAAGTAAGATTAGCCTTATATCTAGTATTTGAAAGAAAAGCAATTGTAACTCCTAACACAAAGAACAAAAAAGAAAAAAGTAAAATTTTCCATCTCTTTTTCCAAATTTCCTTCTTATACTCTGAAAATTTAATCAGAATATCCTTAAGCTGTATTTCATCATTGTACTGCTCCATTATTGCGTATTTACTCTATCAATAAGAAGCCAAAGTGTCATTATTGCG
>CAWVYN010000176.1:0-2022 GCA_963934425.1 uncultured Flavobacteriales bacterium
AAACAATTTATATATGGATAGTTGCTGGATGAATAGTCCAATTATTCAGAAAAGAAAAAGTATAGAAATTTTTGCAAGAGTACAAAACAAATCAGATTTAGAACTTTCTAATATTCCTGCCTTTTTGCATGTAAATAATCAGCAAAAAGCAATTAGTAATTTCAGTGTATTACCTAATGAAAGTGTGGAAATTACTTTCAAGTTTACACCCATCTCCTCTGGCTTTAAGCAATGTAAGATTTCCTTGCAGGACTACCCTATTTCCTTTGATGACAACTTCTATTTTTCTTTTGAAATACTAGACAAAATAAAGGTAATGACTGTTTTTGAGAAAAGCCCTAATTTTTCCATAAAATCCCTTTTTGAGAATGACGAAACTATAGAGTATAAAGCAACCAATATTGGACAAATAAACTATGAAGAAATTAAAAATCAGCAGTTATTGGTTTTAGATGGTTTAAGTAACATCTCTTCTGGATTTCAACAAAGTATTGGTAGTTTTGTGGAAAATGGTGGAAGCATTGCGATTTTTCCATCTAATGATATAAATTTTAAGGATTACAGTTCGCTTTGCAAACTGCTTAAAATAGATGAGTATATTTCAAAAGATACTGTAAAACAAAAGGTAAATCAAATTTCTTATCGACATAAAATATTTGATGGAGTATTTGAAGAAGAAGAGGAAAAAATTAACTTACCTATAGCAAATATACATTATAAGATTTCTGGTAAAAACAATAGTAACAAACAAACTATCTTTGCCCTTGAAATGGAAGATGATTTTATCAATCATTATACTTTTTCCTCTGGTGATATTTACCTTTTTGCCTCTGCTTTAAATGATGCAAGTTGCAATTTAGGAAAACATGCACTTTTTGTGCCCCTTATGTATAATATGGCACTAATCAGTTACAAAAACACTGACCTTTATTATAGTATCTCTGAGAATAATTATTTTGACGCACCTAAATCTGAGATTAAAAAAAATATCTATCACTTAAAATCGGAGAAAGTTGATATTATACCTTTTGAAAAATTTGTGGGAGGAAAATGGAAATTATATTTACATCAGCAAATTAAAAATGCGGATAATTATTTGCTAACAGTAGGAGAGAAAACCATTTCTGCTTTATCATTCAATTACGGGAAAAAAGAATCTCAACCAAATATTTATTCAAGCAAAGAGGTAGAAGAGATCTTACAAAAAAATAATATCACAGGTATAAAAATAAACACCAATACAAAGCAAAATATCAGTAATATGGTACAACAAATTCAATTGGGCAAGAGTTATTGGAAACATTGCATTATTTTAGTACTGTTATTTTTACTAATAGAAATATTACTTATTAAATTTTTAAAATCATGAATATACTTATCAAATCAGCAAGGGTAATTGACCCAAAAGGAAAACACCACAATAAGATTAGGGATATACTTATAAAAAATGGAGTTATCAAAAAAATTGCAGTAAATATCAAGGAGAAAAAATCCATAACTTACATTGCCAAAAATCTGCATATTTCTATTGGATGGATGGATTTGCATTCCAATTTCAGAGATCCTGGCTTTGAATATAAGGAGGATATTATTTCTGGTTGCAAGGCGGCAGCAAAAGGTGGTTTTACAGGCGTACTTCTAATGCCTGATAACAATCCGATAACCGATAATAACGCCCAAGTAAAATACATCCAAAGCAAGGGAAAAGATAATATAGTATCGGTACATACAGCTGGGAGTATTACTAAAGCGATGCAAGGTAGTCAGATGGTAGAAATGTATGATATGAAAGAGGCAGGAGCTCTGGCTTTTACGGATGATAAGAAATCCCTTCAAAACAATGAAGTAATTAAGCATGCTCTACTTTACGCCAAAGATTTTGATGGTTTGATATATCTAGAAAATAAACAATTAAAAGATACTTCAATTTCTAAAAGAATAAGCAAAGGTATAGTTCTTGTTCCTGAGGATCGGCAAGGGCAGGGATTAGTGCAATGTTTGTCAGTTTTATCTAATACTTTA
>CAWVYN010000177.1:0-2014 GCA_963934425.1 uncultured Flavobacteriales bacterium
ATACAGCAAATTTACTAACATAATAATAAGAACCCTACCTAAATAAAAAAGAATGTGTTTTTATCTTATGTGTTCAAAATTATATATCTATAACTTCTTATCTTAAATAATTCTAATATTTCTTACTTCTCAGAACAAATTTTTATCAAGAACCTAAAAAAATAAATCCTTAAATATTATATTTGAAAATCTAAAAATACATAAATTTTTGAAAAAACAACTTATCATTACCAAAGATGGTTCGCATTCTCTTTTTGTTCCAAGATTTAATGAAACTTATCATTCCAAGAATGGTGCTATTACAGAAGCCATGCATGTTTTTATTAGAAATGGAATTCTCTTCCACTCAAAACGGAATTTGAATATCTTAGAAATTGGTTTTGGCACAGGGCTAAACGTCCTTCTTACATTAGAAAATTTAGGAAATAAGAAGGTGCATTACACCACTTTAGAACCATTTCCTATTGCAGAAGAGATTTACAATAAACTAAACTACCATACTTTTACAAAATCAGATGAAAAATTTTTCTTAAAGCTACATAATTGTGAATGGGAAAGAGAGATAAAACTATCTGCTAATTTTACTTTCTTCAAAACAAATAATAAGCTACAAAACTTTAAAAGCCGAAAGATTGATCTTATTTATTTTGATGCTTTTGCTCCTGAAAAACAAGCAGAAATGTGGGAAAAGGAAGTTTTTGAGAGGTGCTATTATTTACTAAATGAAAATGGAATTTTAGTAACTTATTGTGCAAAAGGAATAGTAAAACGAACGCTTAAATCAGTAGGATTTGAAGTTGAAAGTTTAGTTGGTCCTCCAGGAAAAAGAGAAATGGTAAGGGCTAATAAAAAATAGCTGCTAAGATATTTTTGAGTCCTTTATAAGCACAAAAGAAAACAAAGGGAAGAATAAAAATTGCAATTACAATAATAGTATAACTGCCGTGCTCCACATTATTAAAACCTATATACAAAAGAGACGCATCCACCAAAATAGTTAAAGAAGCAACCGAAAGCCAAATCAGTCCTTTTATGAGTTTATCCTTATCCACTATAATTATCAACTGCTTTGCGGACTGAGCCGTGTTGGGCTAAAAGTTGTTTGGCTTTTTCATAATCAATTCCTAATTCCTTCATTATCATCTTTGCACCTCTATCAACTAATTTATTGTTGGAAAGCTGCATATCTACCATTTTGTTGCCTTTTACTTTTCCCAATTGTATCATTACAGTCGTTGAAATCATATTCAATACCAACTTTTGAGCTGTACCAGCTTTCATTCTGGTGCTTCCTGTAACAAATTCAGGACCCACTATTACCTCAATAGGAAAATCAGCAACTTTTGAAAGAGGAGAGTTTGCATTACAAACAATACAAGCGGTAGTAATATTTTGTTTTTGACAGTTGTCTAAAGCTCCAATTACATAAGGAGTAGTACCAGAAGCAGCAATGCCAATTACTACATCATTTGCGTTAATATTCTGCTTTTGCAAGTCTTCCCAACCCAAATTTTTATCATCCTCTGCAAACTCTACTGCCTTTCGGATTGCCTTATCGCCACCAGCCATTAGCCCAACTACCAAACCATGTTCCACTCCAAAAGTTGGAGGACACTCAGAAGCATCAACAATTCCAAGTCGGCCAGAAGTTCCTGCCCCAATATAAAACAATCTCCCCTCATTTTTCATTTTAGAAACAATAGTTTCTACCAATTTTCCAATTTTTGGAATTTGTTCTTCTACAGAGTGGGCTACCGTTTTGTCTTCCTTATTGATATTGAAAAGCAAATCTGAAATACCCATTTGCTCTAAGCTATCATAAAAAGAATCTGATTCGGTAGTTTTGTTCATTTAATAAATAGAAGGGAATTTGGCAGGATTTGCTTCACACATCATATCATATACTTTTTCAAATACATCTTCTACAGATGGTTTGGAAAAATAATCTCCATCTTTTCCGTAAGCTGGCCTATGGGCCTTTGCGGCCAATGTTTGTGGCTCAGAATCTAAATAA
>CAWVYN010000178.1:0-1998 GCA_963934425.1 uncultured Flavobacteriales bacterium
TTCTCCCATTTTCTTCTTTTTTTTTGGTTTGTAAATAGCTTACAAAGCTATAAAATTATTTTTAAATGCTTTTTAGTTTTCTTTTTTGTTTTGTTTTTGAAAGATATCATGATAGAATCCTTTCTTATTTATTAGTACTTGATGTGTACCTTTCTCTGCGAGTTTTCCGTCTTCTAATACAAGAATTAAATCTGCATTTTGTATAGCAGAAATTCTATGACTTATTATTATTGTTGTTCTTTTTTCTGTTTCATTTTTTAGATTGGAAAGTATTTTTTGTTCTTTACTTGAATCCACTGCAGAGAGACAATCGTCAAAAATAAAAATAGATGGGCTTTTATAAATTGCCCTTGCAATAGAGATTCTCTGTCTTTGTCCACCAGATAGCTGCACACCTCTTTCACCAACTATGGTTTTGTATTTTTTAGAGAAATTGGAAATATCAGAAGTAATTTCTGAAGTTGCTGCTACTTTTTTTATTTTTTCTTTACTTATTTTATCATTTCCAAAAGAGATGTTTTCTTCTACAGTTCCTGAAAAAAGATACCCATCTTGAGGTACATATCCAATTGCTTTTCTTAATAACTTTAGATTAAGCTTCTCTAATTGAGTTTTGCCTAAATAAATCTCTCCATTTTCAGCATCATAAATTCTACAAATTAGATTTGCAATTGTTGATTTTCCACTTCCTGTTTTTCCAAATATTGCCAAAGTACTTCCTTCTTTTGCTTTAAAACTTACATTCTTCAAAGCCATAATCCCAGTATCTGGATAAGTAAAGCTTACATTTTTAAATTCTATATCGCCATATATGGGAGTTTTATCATTGGTATGATTTATAATTTCTGATTTGGTGTTTAGAAATTCATTAATTCTTTCCTGAGAGGCTGCAGCCCTTTGTATTAAAGAAGTAACCCAACCCACAGAAGCCACTGGCCAAGAGAGCATATTCACATAAATAATAAACTCAGCAATATTTCCTGTTGTGATATTACCCATAATGGCTTGTTTTCCACCAAAATAAACAGTCAGAATTGTGCTAAGTCCAATCATAAAAATAATGAGTGGAAAAAACAGAGCATCCACTTTTACTAAGCTCAAATTTTTACTCGTATATTTTTTACATAATTCATCAAATTTTTGTGCTGAATTTGCTTCATTTCTAAAGGATTTTAAGATATTAATTCCTGAAAAAGTTTCTTGTGAAAAAGTGGTGAGAACTGAAAGTTGCTTCTGTACTTTCTCACTTCTTTTATTCATGATATTACTTACATAATATACAGAAATAGCAAGTAGCGGTAATGGAAGTAATACATAAACAGAAAGGGTAGGACTTATGCGAAACATAGTAGTTATTACTAAGCAAAAAAGTGTAATAATATTGATAGCGTACATTAGAGCTGGACCCAAATACATCCTTACCCTACTGACATCTTCTGTAATTCTATTCATCATATCTCCAGTATTATTCTTCTTGTAAAATGCAATACTCAAATTCTGATAATGATTATAGATTTCGTTTTTTAAATCAAATTCTATTTTTCTACTCATTACAATTATGGTTTGTCGCATAAAAAACATAAAGACACCTTTCAAAATAGCAAAGAGTATTATTAATCCTCCGAATTTCAATAAGATATCAGTGTAATCTCCACCAGAAATTTCATTTTTTGCTAATAAATCTTTTATACTATCGAATGATTTTCGAACAAATTCAGCAGGGTAGAGGGCAAAAATATTAGAAATTAAAATAAATACAAATCCCAGTGAGAATCGATATCTGTATTTCAAAAGGTACTTATTTAGGTATGCTAAATGCTTCAATTCTTTAGTTGTTTTAATTTTGCTATACGGAATAAAATTCGTAATTTCGCAAGCCGTTTTTCTTCTGCCCAAAAGTAGAAATTATCTCTAAAACAAAGCGGTAAAATAAATTTAAAAACCATAAAAAAAAATGATTGAACTAAGCGGGTTGAATGTAAGCGAGAGACAGAGAAG
>CAWVYN010000179.1:0-1988 GCA_963934425.1 uncultured Flavobacteriales bacterium
TATGTGATTGGAGAAATGATAAATGAAGAGGAAATTATAACAGAAAATGCGGTTATGGTGAGGGTGCAATTAGGCTTTTAAAAAACATATTATCTAAATAATAAAGGAGGCTCCTTTTTTTATTGTATTACTTTTTCTGAAAATGCAGCCATTTTTTTATAAAATGTTTCTTGCTTGTAAGTAATTGCATTAATATAAATCAGTTTTGCATTTAAATATTCCTTTTCTGCATGAAAAAGCTCAAGCTGACTTGCCGTTCCTAATTCTTGTCTTTGTAAGGATTGTTCATAAGCTAATTTTGCGAATCCTACTGATTGCTTAGCTAATTTATATTGCTCATTAGCCGAATTAAATGCAGCAAGAAGTATATTCATCTCTGCTCTTAAGTTGTTTTCCAATTGCTGTTTTTCAAGCGATTTGAGTTTATATAAATATCTCTCTGTTTTATAAGTTCCAGCAGGAAAAATATTACCCAATGGAATATTCCACTGCAAAGAAGTAGTTGTAATATTTTGATTTCCAAACGCATCTTGATTAATCGGACCTAACAATCCATCATTCATCCCAAAAGAAATTTGAGGCAACAGCAAACCAAACAATTCTCTGTTTTTTTGCCACTTACTTGCAGACACATCATTACTTAATTGTTGTAACTCAGAACGATTATTTAATTTCTCTTCCAAATTATCATCAGTAATTTCAGTTGCATTAACTTCATAAAAATTGCAATCCGTTATTATAAAATAACTGCCCTTAACATTAAGTAAAGCCAATAAGTTTTGAGATAATTCTTTTGTTTTTTGCACTTGCTGCAACAACTTAATTCTCAAATTATTCAAATTGGATTGTGCCAGCAACAGTTCCGATTGCAAACGTAAACCAGCCGAAACTTGTAAACTTACTTGTGATACAATTTCCTTATTTTTTTCAATGAAAGAAGTAATCGCTTTTCCCTTTTCTTGACTTGCTGCCAATTGATAATAGTTCTCAAAAATCCTGATCTTTTCATCAATATTATTTCCCTTTTTATTGTAAAATGCTGCTTTTATATTTTTATTCTCTGAAAGCGAATTAAAAAGTAATTTGCTCAAATCCCAATTAATTCTAAAGCTTTTTCCACTCCACTCATTATCTTTTTCAACATCTAAAAAATTACCTTCTGTACTTTGAGTAAAACCATCTAAATCATATCGTTTGACCCCTAATCCTAATGTAGGTAATGCATTACCAATACTTTTGTAAAAAGATGCTCTGGCCAATCTAAATTTAAGTTCATTACTTTGAATTTGCAAGTTCTGACTGAGGGCCATTTGTACCATTTTATTATGTGACAATATCAAAGTATCTTGTGCTTTAAGAGTCAATACACTGCATAATAATCCTATAAGAAATAGCTCTTTCATTAGTTGATTATTTTTACTTTCATGCCTGCTTTTACCATTGCTTTCCCCTCTACTATTATTTGTGAATTTTCATTTATTTCATTACTGAGTACTTCAAAAAATTTGATGTTAGTCAGTCCTTTCTTGATATGGACTTTATTCACTACACCATCCTTTACTTGGAGAAGAAAAAACTCATTTTTAACTGCGATTAGCGCTTCATTTGGTAAAGAGATTTTATCTCCAGTGGATTGCAACTGAATTTCTACATTGGCATACATTCCTGCTTTTATTTTTCCGTTTCTATTTGAAATATCTAACTGTACTTCCATAGTTTTTGTACTATTATTAATGACATTTGCAAGACGTGAAACCTTTACTTCAAAAATCTCTCCAGGAAGTTCAGTAAATGTAATTGTTGCCTGCATGTCTTTACTTATATTATCTACTTCTGTTTCAGGGAGTGCAATAGTCAATCGAATAGTTTCTACATCCATCATCTCAAAAAGTGGTTTTGCATTTGCATTATTTATCCCACTTTGAATCAGTGCCCCCAACTCCACATTTCTTATTGTAATTACTCCGCTAAATGGAGCTCGAATAGTC
>CAWVYN010000180.1:0-1988 GCA_963934425.1 uncultured Flavobacteriales bacterium
ACATCTACATAAATTAACGTACCTTTAAAACTAGCAAGAGAAAATTCATTTCCATCTTTGTCAGGATAAGTAAAGTCAATGGCTGGTTCGCCTTCTTGTGGCATATTGTCAATTGCTGTTTTTCTATTGCCCCAGTTACTTGTGGTTTTTGCAATTCTTTCTTTTGCTTCTATAATAAAATCGGAATCGGTTACCTTACTAAGTAAAGCAAGAAATTTAGAAGAATACGCCTCTAACATATTACTGAATTGTTCGCTATTTAAAGAATCCATTGCAGCATAAAAGTTAAAATTCCTGCCTAATTCTTTGGTTTCCCACATGTAGTGCTTTACATCTTCTGTATATTTTGAAAGCTTATCTTGTCGGTTAATAAAGTTCGAAATATTTTTATCTAATTCAGTAATTTCATTTTTAATAAAAGCGCTATCCGTAATTGTTCCAAATTCCTCAAAAACATTATTTTTAAAAATATCCAAGATTGCTTTATATTCTTCTATATTACTCAAATAAAATACTTCTCCAGAAAAATCACTTTCTTCTTCGAGCAAATATAATTTTGCTAGAAAAGAGGACTCCTCACTTCCCTCATATTTTATAGTTTCATCAAACTCTTCCGTGTCAATTCTGAGTTTTATTTTATCTCCAGGTTTTACGAACATTGCAGTGCGTTCCACTCCATGTTCAAAGTTTAAATAAGTTGCGGAATCTAAGCTGAAAGCAATAGCAAAAGTTCCATCTTCATTTGCAGTAGTAGAGTAAGAAGTATCTTGATTGCTAAAAATTACAGATTCTCCTTTTGGATTGGTAATTTCTCCCGTTATTGTAACTTGATTAGGGTCTGTTTTTGCGCAAGCAAAGAATAAGGTTGCAAGTATAATAGGTGTTAAATCTTTTAAGGTCATTTTTTTTTTTTTTGATTATTAAATAGAGATTTCTTTTGGAATAAACGTACTAATATCCCCTCCGTTTTTAATGATATCTCTTAGTATAGTAGAAGAAATATGTGATAGATCAGCAGGAGTTATTATAAAGATTGTTTCAATTTCAGTATTTAGTTTTTTATTCATTTGTGCAATGTTCTTCTCGAATTTGAAATCGTGAGAATCTCTTAGTCCTCTTACAATAAAGTTAGCATTCACTGTTTTGCAAAAATCAACTGTAAGCCCTTCATACTGCTCCACACTTATATTGGGAATATTTTTGTAAACATCATTTATCCATTTTAGTCGTTCCTCAATTGAGAAATATTGATTCTTTTCTGGATTATTTCCAACAGCAATAATTATTTTATCAAATAGTGGTAAAGCACTATCCACCACAGCTTTATGTCCCAAGCTAAATGGGGAAAATGAGCCAGGAAAAACTGCAATCTTATTCATGTACTTGAGGTTTTAATTAGCGAAAATACTAAAATGAACGCTACCATATTTTCTAAGTTCTACATTTTCCTTATCAAAATTAGTACTGCTATCATGTTCAATAATCAAACAGCCATCTTTTCTAACTAAATTGTTACTGAGAATATTGTCTTTCATCTGATGATAATGCTCAAAATGGTAGGGAGGGTCTGCAAAAATAATATCAAAATCCTGTTTTGTTTTTTGCAAAAAGTCTAAGCAATCCATTCTTTTCACAAGTATATTATAATTTAATTCTTCTGCTATTTTTGAAATAAAATCGTAGCAATGAGAGTTCTGATCGATTGCCGTAATATCTTCACAACCCCTTGATGCAAATTCAAAAGCGATATTCCCAGTACCTGAGAATAAGTCCAGAACTTTTTTACTATCTAAGAAGTAGCGGTTTTCCAAGATATTAAAAAGGGCTTCTTTCGCCATATCTGTAGTGGGGCGAACCGGCAAATTTTTTGGTGCAACAATTATTTTTCCTTTATGTTTTCCTGAGATTATGCGCACAAAAGTTGTGAGAAAAGGCAGAAATATTGATGGGATTTTATGCTTTCTAATTCTTTGGAAAAATTCAAATTT
>CAWVYN010000181.1:0-1981 GCA_963934425.1 uncultured Flavobacteriales bacterium
ATTTCTTAAATGGAAAAGAAAAATTAAAACAATATTCTGAGAATATAATTAGCTTAAAAGATTATTAAAGAGATGGATTTTAATACAAACGAAAATCAAAACATGATTGCTGATATGATTCGGCAATTTGGAAAGAAAAATATCACTCCTTTTGTGCGCGAGTGGGATGACAAGCAAACTTTTCCAGTAGAAGTATTTAAAAAATTGGGGGATCTTGGATTAATGGGTGTATTAGTGCCAACAGAATATGGTGGTTCCGGTTTTTCTTACACTGAATATGTAACTGCAATCCAAGAGCTTTCTATTTTAGATCCGTCTATTGGTTTATCTATGGCTGCGCATAATTCTCTTTGTACTGGTCATATTTTGCAATTTGGAAATAAAGAACAGAAAAAGAAATGGTTACCTAAATTAGCTACAGGTGAATGGATTGGTGCTTGGGGTTTAACCGAACATAACACTGGTTCAGATGCTGGATCTATGGGAACAACAGCTGTTAAAGAGGGCGATAATTGGGTGATTAATGGGACTAAGAATTTTATTACACATGCTATTTCAGGAGATGTTGCAGTTGTGATGGCTCGAACTGTTGCAATGGGTGATTCTCATGGAATTAGTGCTTTTGTGATAGAAAAAGGAACTTCCGGTTTTACCTCTGGTAAAAAAGAAGACAAATTAGGTATGCGAGCATCAGAAACAGCAGAACTCATTTTTGATAATTGCAAAATTCCAGGATGTAATATTTTAGGAGGTGTAGGGGAGGGATTTGTACAAGCTATGAAGGTGTTGGATGGCGGAAGGATATCTATTGCTGCATTAGGATTAGGAATTGCAAAAGGTGCTTATCAGGTGGCTTTAGAATATTCTAAAGAGCGAAAGCAGTTTGGAAAACCAATCTCCCATTTTCAAGCAATTGCTTTCAAATTAGCTGATATGGTAACTGAAATTGAAGCTTCAGAGTTACTTATTTATAGTGCTACTTATAAAAAGAACAAAGGAGAACAGATGACTAAAGAAGGTGCAATGGCAAAATATTATTCTTCAGAGATTGCTGTAAAAATAGCCAATGAGGCAGTGCAAGTACTAGGAGGGTATGGCTATACTAAGGATTTTCCGGTGGAGCGATATTATCGCGATTCTAAACTTTGTACTATTGGGGAAGGGACTTCTGAGATTCAGAAATTAGTAATTGCAAAACAAATTTTGAAATAATTGTGTCAATTATAAAGATATTTATACTTTTGCACTCCAAATTAAAATAGTAAATGATAATTATTCCAGTAAAAGAAGGAGAGCAAATTGATAGAGCGCTTAAAAGATTCAAGAAAAAATTCTTGAGAACCGGCACTATGAAACAATTACGCTCTAGAAAACAGTTTACTAAAAAATCGGTAATTTTACGCGAACAAAAACTTAAAGCTGCTTACTCTCAAAAGCTTCTTCAAGAAGAAGAATAGCTCTTAAATTTTACATTTTTCTGCTTATTTTTTCACTTTTTATATATATATTCGTATACTTCTTAAAAATCAGTATATGCAGAAGGAAAGGTTTCTACATTTTTTAGAGCACGAAAAACGATATTCCGTTCATACGCTCAAATCATATTCTACCGATTTAGAGCAATTTATTCAATTTTTATCTTCTGAATTTCAGGTTAATACAGTTAAAGATGTTAATTTTCAATTTGTTAGAAGTTGGATTGCAAGACTCTTAAGTAATAATATTTCTGCTCGTTCTGTAAATAGAAAGATTACCACTCTAAAAACTTATTTTCGTTTCCTTTTGCAAGAAAATATGATTAAACAAAGCCCCATGCAAAAGATAATCTCCCCTAAAACTTCCAAAAAATTACCAGTCTTTGTGGAGGAAATAAAAATGGATGAATTATTAAATGAGATTGATTTTGGAGAAGGGTTTCTGGCCCAAAGAGATAGATTGATTTTAGAACTTTTTTATTTTACAGGAATAAGATTATCAGAAC
>CAWVYN010000182.1:0-1969 GCA_963934425.1 uncultured Flavobacteriales bacterium
TGGGCTATGCTTTCGTTTTGGTAATGCCCTCTTAGTACATCTACTTGGTTTTTCATTAGGGCGATTAAAGGAGAAACTACAATAGCACAACCTTCTGACATAAGGGCTGGCAACTGATAACACATGGATTTTCCGCCACCTGTTGGCATTATTACCATGCTGTCATTTCCTTTTAGGAGATTGAGAATAATTCCTTCTTGATCTGCTCTAAAGCTATCAAACCCAAAAATACTTTTTAGATTTTTGTTTAGTGTTTCTTTAGAAATGCTCATTTATTATAAAAATGTAATACTTTTGTTTTTGTTTATAAGAACGAATATACTACTTTAATTTATGAAAACTTCAATAGAAATAAAAAATATTGCAAAAGAAACTATAGAATTAGAATTAGATGCTATTAGCAAGATGCAAGAAAGAATTGGGGATAGTTTTGTTAATGCTATTCAATTGATTCTTGCCTCTAAAGGAAGGTTGATAGTAGCAGGTATTGGTAAAAGCGCAAACATTGCTAATAAGATGGTAGCTACCTTTAATTCTACTGGTCAGCCTGCTATTTTCTTACATGCTGCTGATGCTATACATGGTGATTTAGGAAATATTCAGCCAGATGATGTGGTGATTTGTATCTCAAAAAGTGGAAATACACCTGAAATTAAGGCTTTATTGCCTTTTATTAAAGGGATGGGGAATTCACTTATTGCTCTTACAGGAAACATGGATTCCTTTTTAGCAAAGGAATCTAATATTGCTTTAGATGTAAGCGTAGAGAAAGAGGCTTGTCCTAATAATTTAGCACCTACATCTTCCACTACAGCTCAGTTAGTAATGGGAGATGCAATTGCTGTAAGCCTCCTTGCATGTAAGGACTTTACGGACAAAGATTTTGCTCGTTTTCATCCTGGGGGAACTTTAGGAAAGCGTTTGTATTTAAAATTATCAGATATCCTTTCTCAGGAAAGCACTCCTTCAGTAAGCATTACTTCTACTATTAATGAAGTAATTATTGAAATTTCAGAAAAACGATTAGGAGCAACTGCAGTACTTGAGAAAAGCCAGTTAAGAGGGATTATTACAGATGGAGATTTAAGAAGGATGTTAGAAAAAGGAGATGGATTCACCGCTCTAACAGCAACTGATATTATGTGTGAATCACCAAAAACAATTAATATTGATGCGCTTGCTTATGATGCTTTGGCGTTAATGGAATCAAACAATATTAGTCAGTTAATAGTGATGGACGGACAGCAATATAAAGGTATTGTTCATATTCATGAGATTATAAAAGAAGGAGTTGTTTAAATGCGTGATCAAGAAAAAGAAATATCATTTTTAGATCATCTAGAGATTTTCAGGTGGCACTTAATTCGTTCGGCAGTAGCTATTCTGTTTTTTGCAGTTATTGCTTTTATTTTTAAAGAAATTGTTTTTGATATCATTCTCTTAGGGCCTAAGAGACCAGATTTTCCTACATATAGGGTTTTGTGTCAGATATCTAATTTTTTAGGGTTAAATGACGCTCTTTGTATGCAAGAGTCTCCTTTTAGTTTAATGAATATAAGTATGAGCGGACAATTTTCTACTCATATTACTACTTCTATTTTTGCAGGTTTTATTGTAGCCTTTCCTTATGTTTTTTGGGAAGTATGGCATTTTATCCGTCCAGCTTTGCATAGTAATGAGACTAAGATGGCAAGAGGGATTGTTTTTTTTAGTTCAGTTTTATTTCTGTTTGGTGTGTTATTTGGTTATTATGTAATTGCACCCTTATCTGTTAATTTTCTTGGATCGTATCAGGTAAGTAGTACAGTAGCTAATCAGATTAGTTTATCGTCTTTTATTTCAACAGTTACCACCGTAAGTCTAGCAAATGGTATTATTTTTGAGTTGCCAATTTTGGTTTATTTTTTAACGAAGGTTGGCTTACTTACACCTGAATTTATGCGAATCTATCGTAAGCATGCTATGGTAT
>CAWVYN010000183.1:0-1888 GCA_963934425.1 uncultured Flavobacteriales bacterium
AGTAGGTACTATTACTGAAATTTACGATTATATGCGTTTGCTTTTTGCTCGAGTAGGGGTTGCTTATTCTTATAATACGGGAGAGAAAATGGTAAAATATACCGACAAACAAATTCTGCAACTCATTTTAAAAGAATTTAAAGGAAAACCAATCTATATTTTAGCGCCCATAGTAAAGGCAAGAAAAGGACATTATAGAGAACTTTTCGTCCAAATTTTACGAAAAGGATTTATTAGAGTGAGAGTAGATGGGCAAATGATTGAAATTACTCCTGGCCTAAAATTAGACCGCTATAAAACCCATGATATTGAGATTGTAATTGACCGATTTAAAGTAAATAAGGATAACAAAAAAAGGATTCTAACATCCTTAATACAAGCACTAAAAGATGGAGATGGCGTAATGATGGTTTTGGAGAAAGATTTTAATTCACCCAGATATTTCAGTAGAGATTTGATGTGTCCAACAACAGGAATAGCATATAAAACTCCTGAGCCCAATTCCTTCTCTTTTAATTCACCCAAAGGAGCTTGCAAACATTGTAATGGAATAGGTTTTCTTAAAGAAGTAGATGAGGAAAGAATAATTCCTGATAAATCAAAAAGCATAAATCAAGGGGCAATTGCCCCAATTGCCAACAGAAAATCAGAATGGATAACGAAGCAGTTGGAAGTAATAGGAAAGAAGTACAATTTTACTTTAAGTACGCCAATGTCAAAAATCAACAAGGAAGGAATGCGTGCTATTTTTTATGGAGAAAATGGAACTTTTAATGTAAAATTAAAAAGTGTGGGGGTTTCAAGAACCTACAAATTGAATTTTAATGGCATCATCAATTTTATAAAAGAGCAAGCAAAATTATCTTATGTGAAATCCATTCAAAGATGGGCTAGTAATTATATGTCAGAGCATAGTTGTCGAGAATGCGAGAGAAGTCGAATTAACAAAGAATCCATGCATTTCAAAGTAGGAGATAAGCAGATTCATCAACTTACAGCGATGGATATTTCCACTTTTTATCTTTGGCTATCTACTATTGAAAACGAATTAAATAAAAAGCAAAAGATTATTGCCAAGCACATCATTAAAGAATTAAAGAAAAGAGTTCAATTTATATTGGATGTTGGCCTTTCTTATTTATCATTAAACAGAACTTCAAAATCACTTTCTGGGGGAGAAGCGCAAAGAATCCGGCTTGCTACTCAAATTGGAGCGCAACTTACTAATGTACTTTATATTTTAGATGAACCAAGTATTGGGCTGCATCAAAAGGATAATCAGAAACTGATAAGTTCTTTAAAGAATTTGCGTGATATTGGAAATTCCGTAATTGTTGTGGAGCACGACAAAGAGATGATTGAGTCCTCCGATTTTATTGTGGACTTAGGTCCTGAAGCTGGTATTCATGGTGGTGAGATTGTAGCAAAAGGGAATTTGAAGAAAATTCTGAAAAATAAAAATTTGACTGCAAAATATTTGAATAAAAAGCTGCAGATTGATTTACCAAGAAGACGAAAAACAAATGGTAAATTTTTGCAACTTTATGGTGCAAAAGGACATAATTTAAAGTCAGTAGATTTGAAAATCCCATTAGGTACTTTTTGTTGTGTTACTGGAGTTTCAGGAAGTGGAAAATCAACCTTAATAAACGAAACGCTTTATCCAATTCTTAATAAACATTTTTACAGAGGGGTTAAAAATCCACTTTCTTACGACAAAATAAAAGGAGTTGAAAATATCGATAAAGTAATTGAGGTAGATCAGTCGCCTATTGGCAGAACACCAAGGTCAAATCCGGCAACTTACACTGGTGTTTTTTCCTATATCAGAAATTTATACGCCAATTTGCCAGAATCAAAAGTCAGAGGATACAAAGTTGGGCGATAT
>CAWVYN010000184.1:0-1869 GCA_963934425.1 uncultured Flavobacteriales bacterium
ATTATCTACAAATAGGGTATTATTAAGCCCAAAAACTTCTGCAATTTGTTGAAAACCACTTCCAAAGGGGATTCCAGTTGTGCAACTATCTAATCCTAAATTACTAACTCCATCTTTTCGGAAAACAAGGTAAGAAGTTGCATTACTGCAAATACTTGCATCCCAAGAAATAGATATAGTTTTTTGCATTTGCATTATACTATCTATTTGTACATTTTCCACTTTTGGTGCAATTACTCTTATCTCTACAGATTGCATGCAAGAAAGTGCCACTGCAGAATGCGATTGTTCCTTAATTTTTAGCACTAACTGATAAGGGGTTTTGCGCACATCCGCACAAAAAGTAGGAATAGTCAAATTTACAGAAATGTTTTGCGTATCTATAATTTCGGTAAAAGCAAACAGTCCAGAAGTCCCACTCAATTTTATTTTCTGAAAAGCAGTATCTACTAGCATACTTCCGAAAGGAATATTACTCCTTCCCCAATAAGAATTCCCAAAATTATCGGTAAAAACACTATCTTCATCCCAAGCTGAAATAGGGATAGATAAACTATCACCAGCAACTACACAAAAAGCATTTTCAACCTGAATTTTTGGAGGGGCATTGTTTATAGTGTTTGGAGCAACCGTAATTTGCATATCCCTTATAATACTCCCAACTTTTACCCCATTTCGCCACTCTTCTATTAGAATTGCGATATTATATTCACCTATTATTGTTGGGCTATCCCAAAGAAGATTTCCATTTAAATCAATACTTAAACTATTGGAGACGTTTGGCAATTGATAATCTATAATATCATTTCCATTTTCACCTTTACAACTTATAAGAGAATAACCCAAACTATCACCATCTACATCAAATGCAGAAGGATTATGGACAAAAGGAATGCCAACCACAGCCTTATCAATTGGGGAGTTGAGTAATATAGGGGAATTATTATTTCCAATAAGGGGGTTTATCATCAATATGCTTTCCAAATAAAAAGACACGTCTACCGAATTTGGGATATTTACTACTCCAGCATTTCTGTTTGGATCTTCCATTGCTATAATATAAGTACCCACAGAGGGAAATGTATGCACACCTACATATTCGTTTCTTGAGATATTATTGCCAACCAATGTTTCTGAAATTCTAGGAAAAGTATCTTGTGTATTGTCTGAAAAGGCAAAGTATAATTCCGTTCTTTGCTGATGAGCAAGGGTGCTGGGATCAGTAAAAGTAATTAAAGTAATTTCAAAAGTTAATGGACCGATTTGTTTGTAAGTTATTTCCCCCGCTCTATTATGGGTTGCTTTTAGCTGCAGTGCAAAAAAGCAACCTAAAAATAATATGAATAACCTTTTCTTCATTAATAGTCGATTTCTTGAATCTCCATTTGTTTTGGTTTACGCCTATTTTCATACATTTGATTCCTAAGTTGAGGAGTAAAACCTGATTCTAATATGCAATTTTCAATACTTTCTGAAGTAAACCTATGATGAGCACCTGCTGCTGAAACCACATTTTCTTCAATCATGATTGAACCCATATCATTTGCTCCACCATGTAAAGAAAGTTGAGCTGTTTTTGCTCCAACTGTTAGCCAAGAAGTTTGAATATTTTTGATATTAGGCAGCATAATTCTGCAGATTGCAACCATACGTAAATACTCATCAGGGGTAACATTATTATTAATACCCTTTACTCTTTTAAGTAGGGTGCCATCATCCATAAATGGCCAGGCAATAAAAGCCAGAAAGCCATTTTCTCCTTCAGGTTTTTGTGTTTGAACTTCTCTTATTCTTACTAAATGATCAAAGCGTTCTTCAATAGTTTCAATATGTCCAAACATCATGGTTGCAGAAGTTGTAAGACCAATT
>CAWVYN010000185.1:0-1836 GCA_963934425.1 uncultured Flavobacteriales bacterium
ACAGTTTCTGGTACAATTGGGAATCCTAATGGCTTTTATCTGCATATTGCTGATAGCACACAACTAACAAATGTTTCTAATGCTAATTTTCAATCCAATTCAGCTTCCGACCATTTTCTAGTTCTAGATAGAAATTTTTGTACTTTGGGGTTTGATAGTATAGAATTTTCCTTCTTCTACCTTTGTGAGGGTTCATCTAATGCCTATACGGAAGTTTATTATTCCATTGATGGTGGTTCTTGGATTTCAACAGGAAATCAGTACAACAACCAAACCCTTTGGAAGAATGAAAGGATAATGAACCCTGCTTTTAGTAATGTTTTTGATTTACGCTTTGGTTTTAGATGGGTAAATACAAGTTCAGCATTGCCTAATTCCATCTCATTTGGAGTAGATGATATCTTTTTGGTAGGTAATTTCAACCAAACTTCTAACCCTATTGATATTAATGTTACTTATCTTTCGAATAATGTGATCTGCCAGGGCAATTACCTTATTTTTAGTTATGAGATTTCAGACACACTTTGTGGAGGACAATATTTAATTGAGCTTTCGGATGCTAATGGAAATTTTGCAAATCCAACTGCCCTTTGGACAAATACTATGTTTTATCCAAATACTTCTTCCTCTCTTATGATTCAAATTCCTAATTGGGCAACTGCAAGTACTTGCTATAAACTAAGAGTAAATCGAGTATCCCCTTCCCCTCAAATTACTGGCTTTGCATCTATCTGTTTTGAAGTAGCTGTTTGTCCGAATTACATAATTACTGGCCCTACTCCTCCAGTAGTTACTTTGGATACGGCTGATGTGTGTGTAGGTAGTGTTATTGATATTCCTTTTTATGCCATTGGCGTATATCTTTCCGGTAATATTTTTACTGCTTACCTCTCTGATTCAACAGGAAGTTTTGCTAATTCTACCCAAATTGGGCAGTTGCCAAGCAATCAAACATTCGACCCAAATATTGCACCTTACTTTCCGGGATCAATAAGTGGGATTGTACCTGATGTATCTGATGGCTGCAATTATTACATTAAAATAAGTTCTTCCAATCCAGTAGCAAATGATACCTCAGTTTGGGGGCCATTTTGCATAAGACATTGCGATATAGAAACCAATAATCGGCAAGATCTGCAATTCTGTATTAGTGCCACTGATGGCGATAGTACACTTATCCCTATTGATGTAAATGTACCTCCTTGTAGTGTTATATATAATTCTGGGAATGAATTTCAGGTAGAGATATTGGATGCTATGAGTTTTGCAAGGGTAAATCTAGGGGGGTTGGGAAGTATAGTTGCTACTTCTGACACTAATATGTGGGTAGTTATCCCTAATTTTTCTAATTTACTTGCATTAGGCATACAGCCAGGAATGTATTATATGCGAATTATTGCTACATCATCTAATACACCAAGTAATCATTTAGGTACTCTTATTCGCCTTACCATTGGGCATCCTTCTGATAGTCCGATAAATATTTATGCCACAGATTCTCTTATTTGTCAAGGAGATTTAGTTACGCTTTGGGTTTCTCCAACTCAGCAAGGAAGCACCTATCTTTGGCGATTAAACGGACAAATATGGCCAGCTCTTTCTACTGGGCTCAATCCTGCTAATGCAGTTGGGGCTCTATTTAACGGAAATGCCGGAAACTATAATTTCACAGTACAAGAAACCAATTACGGATGTATCGGGCCTGTTTCTCCTCCTTTTACTGTAAAGCTACTGAATCCTCCAAGTATTTATATAGTGCCAAATGCGCCAGTTTGTTTTGGCGATACGGTTGGATATTTTGTGCAATTTTCTCCTAATACTTATTATAGTTGGACA
>CAWVYN010000186.1:0-1831 GCA_963934425.1 uncultured Flavobacteriales bacterium
AATTATGTGATATCAGAAGATAAAACTAAAGTAGTTAGTCATCTTAAAAGTGTAGCTAAAAAAGCGGAAACGGTATGGTTAGCTACTGATGAGGATCGTGAAGGGGAGGCAATTGCTTGGCATTTAACAGAGGCATTAAAACTAGATCCAAAAACCACTAAAAGAATTGTTTTTCATGAGATTACAAAAAAAGCAATTACTAAGGCGGTAGAAAACCCTAGAGTTTTGGATACTAATTTAGTAAATGCACAACAAGCTAGGAGGGTACTGGATAGGTTAGTTGGTTTTGAATTATCTCCAGTTCTTTGGAGAAAGGTAAAACAAGGTTTGTCTGCAGGGCGAGTACAATCAGTTGCTGTGCGTTTAATTGTAGAGCGTGAAAATGAAATTATAAACTTTACTCCTGTATCTTCTTATAGGGTAGAAGCGTTTTTTATCAATAGTGATGGAAAAGTAGTGAAAGCAGAATTGCCTCAAAGGTTTACTAATAATGATGATGCATATTCATTTATGGAAAAATGTAAAGGAGCTACCTTCTCAGTGGAATCTTTGGAACAAAAACCAGCCAAAAAGTCCCCAACAGCACCTTTTACTACTTCTACTTTGCAGCAAGAGGCTGCTCGTAAATTAGGTTTTTCAGTAAAGCAAACTATGATGGTGGCACAAAAACTATATGAGGCAGGGAAGATAACGTATATGAGAACTGATAGTGTAAATTTATCTAATGACGCACTAGATGCTGCTGAAAAAGAAATTTCATCACAATATGGGGAGGAGTATTGCGAGAGAAGGGTTTATACTAAAAAAGCAAAAGGAGCGCAAGAGGCGCATGAGGCTATTCGCCCGTCTTATATGAATAATAAAACGGTTGATGGAGATAGTTCACACCAAAGATTGTATGATTTAATTTGGAAAAGAACCATTTCATCTCAAATGGCAGATGCTCAATTTGATAGAACTACTGTAAAAATTAGTATTTCTAATACAGCAGAGCAATTTGTTGCAAAAGGAGAGGTGATTACTTTTGAAGGATTTATGAAAGTATATTTGGAAGGAAAGGATGATGATAATGATGAGCAAAAAGGAATGTTACCAAATCTAGAAGTTGGAGAGGCTTTAGGGCTTTCTGAGGCTGTTGCTTCTGAACAATTTTCTCGCCCACCAGCACGCTATGCTGAGGCAAGTTTGGTAAAAAAGATGGAGGAATTAGGAATTGGAAGACCGTCAACTTATGCGGCTACTATTACTACTGTTCAGAAAAGAGGGTATGTAGAAAAAGAAAATCGTGATGGGATTGAGCGTATTTCACAAATGATTGAGTTAAAAGATGGGAATCTGATAAAATTTGATAAAATTGCAATTACTGGTGCTGAAAATAAAAAACTATTTCCAACTGATGTTGGAATTGTAGTAACCGATTTTTTAGTTGAGCACTTTTCTGATGTAATGGAGTATAGCTTTACGGCTTCTGTTGAAACTGAATTTGATGAGATTGCTGAAGGAAAAAAAGTTTGGAATGAAATGATAGCTTCTTTTTATGGAAGTTTTCACGCAAAAGTAGAGGATGTAATTGGAAATGTTGAAAAAGCGACAGGAGAAAGAGAGTTAGGGATTGATCCTATAAGTGGAAATAAAGTATTTGCTCGTATTGGCCCTTTTGGTGCAATGGTTCAATTAGGCGAAAAACAGGAAGGTGAAGACGCTCCAAAACCTAAGTTTGCCTCCTTGCTGAACGGGCAGACAATTCAGGCTATTACTTTAGATGATGCTATGGATTTGTTTAAATTACCTAGAACTGTTGGAGAGTGGGAAGAAAAAGAAATTGTTGCTT
>CAWVYN010000187.1:0-1819 GCA_963934425.1 uncultured Flavobacteriales bacterium
CTATCTAATCCACCAGTAGGCAATCCGCCACCTAATATTCCCCATCCAATTCCCCCATTTATGGTTCTGTAAATTTTAGAAGCTCCGCTTGAAGCATCCAATGCAGCATAAATTACAGAAGGATTATTTGGCTTAAATTCCACATCTCTCATCCTTCCTGTAAGTGTGCTATTCCATGTTGTTCCTCCGTCCGGACTAATGACAATGCCATTATTTGTAGCTGCCACCAAGCTATCTGGGAAATTAGGGTTCATAATTAATTTATTGATTCTTTTGCTCTGATCAACCCCATAACTAAGACCAGTTGTATTCCATGTATTCCCCCCGTCCGTACTTTTCAAAACCCCAATACTATATGTGTCGGCACCATCTCCATCACCAGTAGCAATGTACATTATCTGATTATTTGTAGGATGTATTATAATAGAAGAGACACCCATAACCGGTAAATTATCGGTATTAGTAGTCCAACTATTTCCTCCATCTATAGTTTTCCAAAGCCCCCCACCCGGAGAACCAATCCAAATAATATTAGGGTCAAAAGGATCAAAAGCAATGGCATTTACTCTTCCGTTCCCTCTCTTTTTCCCGTTAGATAAAATAATTGGGGTATCAAAAGGACCTAAGGGGTGCCAATTGGATGAGGAAGAAATTTTAGAATTCATCATTTTCCGCTTTTCTTTTTCCCATTCGGAAAATAAAGCAGAAGAAGGAAAAATATCATTTTCTGGCATCCTTTTCTCTAAAAAGTATAGAGAACGAGCATAGGGTTTATAACCATTTCCTTTTGTATAGGGATGCTCCGATTTGTAATTTTCAAAAGCGGAAATTTTATCAGAAAGTATAGCGTCTTCATTTTGTAGTAAAAGTTGCTCTTCCCAAACTTGTGCAAAAGAAAAATTAGAAATAAGAGAAAAGCCAAAAAGCCATAATATGTTTTTCATTTGTAAGAGTTTAAAAACTAAACGACAAAGATAATATTAAATTTCTACTACTTGCGCTTAAGCCAGAGGCAAATGTTTTGTAATGAATATCCATAATATTTTCAATACCAAAGCCAAAATTTAGGGCTTCATCAATTTTATAGCTATAATGTAGATTTAATGTATACCACATTGGGGTGCCATCAACTGTAGCTTCTTCTAAATTATCCACTCCAGCAATATCATAATCTTCTCCCTTTTTCCAAGCATTGTATTTAGTGTAAAAATCTAACGCATGCCTCTTAAAAATGTAAGAAAATGTAAGTTTTGCATTTAATGGAGGTATGTGTGCAAGAGGCTTGTTGTTTGAATCTTCTCCTTTTAGATAATTGAAATTTGCACGGATTTTAAAGGCTTTACTTGGGGTATATTTTCCAAAAAAACTAACACCATTAATAGTTGCAGATTCTATGTTTGTATTCATTTGTATCCTCATAATCTCACCATCATAAAGCATACTGTCTGCACCATTTAACCTGTTATATCCTCGGCTGATGGCATTGCTTAATTCGGTATTGTAAAGCTGAATTTGAAGTTGCAATTTTCGGGTTTGATAATTAATTGCAAGTTCCAAATTAGTAGCATATTCTGGCTCAAGTTTATCATTCGGAACAACTACATCCTTATCATTTTTTGAGAAAACCTTTCCTATATCATCAATGTTTGGGTTACGGAACCCATCATAATAAGATGTTTTAATTGTAGTGTTTCTGCTAATTTTATAAGATAAAAGAGCAGATTTAATAAATGATTTGTTAGCGTTTTTTATTTTGGAAAAATTAAAAGTAGGGGTTTTAAAATTAGCTGTTAAATTATTTTGGTTAACCCTTCCTCCA
>CAWVYN010000188.1:0-1805 GCA_963934425.1 uncultured Flavobacteriales bacterium
TTATGTTCTAGCTTTACTTCAGGTAGCCGAATGGTATCCATAGCCATTTGCCCTTGCAAATTTCCTGCAAACCCCATTAAGAGTAATATGTGTATTAAAGTCTGTTTCATCTGCCTGCCGTTTTAACCAGAAACGATTCGGTTTTGTTTTGCTTAGCAGGTCTTCTGACTTGGTCCTTTTGGAATGGCCTTCCCATTAATTAAAACAGTGGCAATGTAGTTTCCAAAAATTTACGGACTTTACAGCTTCTGGTAAAGTTGAGGATTCACACCTCATTCCCTTTCACACTAAAATAGTGTACTAAACTTGCGGTAAAAATAAAAAAAGAAATTAAAAAAAGGCTTGTAATTGCTTATTTTTGATTTTAAATAAATACTAGCGAGGAAGAGTACTTATTAGCGATTATATACTTCTGTGCAACCCTTGATTATCGCGTAAGGCTCCTGCACTTCATAATCCTGCCAAGGCTGCTTATAAGTACTTATATTATTTGGAAAGCGAAACGCCCTTACGATATCGTTATAGCTTAATATTTTCATAAAATAAGAGGCTACTAATGCCCCAGTTTCTAATTGAAAACTATTGGTGTCAAACTCCAACTCTATCCTTACATTTACTTTAAATTCTTTTGAGAGCTTGCGCTCGTACTTCTCTAAATTCTTCCAAGGGCCTCTGTTTAACTTTTCGTGCTGCAAAGCACAGTTCAAATAATTAAAAGTTGTCTTTAATTTTTCATAATCACAATTAAAATCGGCAGCAGGAGCTAAATGCCCCTTATCCCACACATTTTTATAGTAATCAGCATTATCAGAAGTTATCCCTTCAAATGACTTATCCTGGCGAAAATCTAGGCCTTTACGGCTATAGCCTTTCTCATTACATTCCACTTCATATTCCAACCATAACGGCTGTTGCTTTGATTCAGAATAACATACATCAAATATACTCCTATGTATCAGCTGTTGAGCTGATAAAAGCTGAACTGATAGGAAAAGGAAAGGGAAAAGAGTGCGCTTCATGTATAAAATATAACTATCATTTAAAAACAGATCCAGAAAGCGCTAAACTTTTTTCTAACTCTTGTTTATTAAGTCCTAAATCTACTGTGAAATAAGTAATTAGTTTTTCGGTTGGCATATTCCCCACCAAATCATCTTTTGCCATAGGGCAGCCCCCGTATCCTTTTAATGCAGCATCAAATCTTCTGCAACCATTTTGAAAAGCAGATTCTACTTTTTCTTCCCAAGTATCATTAGTAGTATGAAAATGAGCGCCAAATTCAACAGCAGGATACTCCCCAATTAAAGTGCTGAAAAGTGGTTCAATATTTGTTGGGTCAGAAACTCCAATAGTATCAGACAATGCAATAGTCTTCACTTCTAACTTGTGTAGTTTTTCGGTCAATTCAGCAACTATATCTGGATGATAATTTTCCCCATAAGGATTTCCGAAAGCCATAGATAAATACACCACTAATTCTTTATTGTTCTTAAGGGATAAATTTTGAATTTCTTCTACTACTTGCAAAGCTTCTGCTATGCTTTTATTTGTATTTCTCTGCTGAAATTGTTCAGATACGGAAAGAGGAAAGCCTAAATAGTTTATCTGCTCAAAAGCACAAGCGACCTCTGCCCCCCTATTATTAGCAATAATAGACAACAACTGGCTAGAAGTATTGCTTAAATTTAGCCCCGCTAATACTTCAGCAGTATCCTTTAATTGAGGGATTGCTTTTGGTGAAACAAAACTGCCAAAATCGATAGTATCAAAACCTACTTTTAAAAGCTGATTGATGTATTCAATTT
>CAWVYN010000189.1:0-1796 GCA_963934425.1 uncultured Flavobacteriales bacterium
TTAACAAAAGAAAGTCCGTATTGGAAAAAGAAAGGATTTGGGTAAAAGCTAATTGTTGAGACTCTGTTTCCCCATTTTCAAACACCTTTTGATAATATTCAAAAAGCACTCTTTGATGCGCTCTATGTTGATGTAAAATATTCAGCCCATTTTCCCCTTCAAAAACAATAAACTGATTTCCAATTTGAATAAACTTTTTATTATCTAATTCTGTTTTCCATTCTACTTCCAAGTTTTGCTGACTTGTAGTTTCTTTTTTTGAGATCACATCTTTCAAAGAAAAAATTTCAGTGGGTTTTGCTTTCTCAAAAGGATTGAAGTTTCTATCAATTTTTATTACTGGCTGCTTGTATACTTTTCCTTTTTCAGGAAGAATATCAAAAGAGATTTCCTGATTAAAATCGATTGTTGGAGCTAGATTATATTTTCCCAAAGAATGCCTCACGGCTGAACGAATAATAGCATAAATTAATTTCTCATCCTGAAATTTTATTTCTGTTTTTGTTGGATGAATATTAATATCAATCAATTTTGGATCAATATCTAAATACAAGAAATAGGAAGGAAAATAATTATCAGGAATTAAGCCTGAATAGGCTTTTTTTACTGCATGATGCAAATAAGTACTTTTGATAAATCTATTATTTACAAAAAAGTATTGTTCCCCTCTAGTTCGTTTGCAAAACTCTGGCTTTCCTATAAATCCAGCTAGATTCACCAAGGTTGTCTCCTCTTTAATTGGTACCAATTTCTGATTGCTTTTCGCGCCTGTTATATTTACAATTCTTTGTCTTGTATTAGATTTCCCTAAATGAAAATGTTCTACATCATCTAAGAACATACTTATACTAATATCCGGATTTGCTAAGGCAATTCGGCTAAATTGTTCAATTATATGCCTTGTCTCAACCTTATCTGATTTTAAAAAGTTTCTACGAGCTGGCACATTATAAAACAAATTTTTGATGGAAATGGAGGTGCCATTTGCACAGGCGCAATCCTCTTGTTTTTCCACCTTACCTCCCTGAATAATAATATGTGTTCCAAGTTCTTTTTTGGTTTGTTTGCTTTTTAGTTCAATATGCGCTATTGCTGCCATAGATGCCATAGCTTCTCCTCTAAACCCCATACTTTTTATGGCAAACAAATCAACTGCCGTATTTATCTTTGAAGTAGCATGTCGCTCAAAACTCATTCGAGCATCTGTAGGGTTCATGCCGCAACCGTTATCCACAACTTGTAAAAGTGTTTTTCCTGCACCTTTTATATACAATTTGATATTTGTAGCCCCAGAATCAAGTGCGTTTTCTAATATTTCTTTTACAGCAGAAGCTGGACGAGAGATAACTTCTCCGGCTGCAATTTGGTTTACTACATGGTTTGGAAGAAGTTGGATAATATTCAATTTTCGTTTTTTAAGTCAATAATAAATAAGAGAGCAAAAATAATCCAATAATGATAAAAAGTAAGTTTTTTGTCCTTTTTCCTTTGGTGCTTTTCCTTAATTTTTTGCTGAATAATAATCTTCTTTGTTTCCCACTCTCTTTATTAAGCTGTTCCAGCTGTTCTTTTCTTTTATCATAAACATCAAGTCTTATGGAGCAATATTCATTTAAAATAGAATTAATAGAATCATATTTTGTAATTTTCTTGTTTGAATCAAATGCTACAATGTTATTTAAGTTAATATTTGACACCAATCTAAATGTCTTTTCTAATAATGTCATACCAAGTTTCTCATTATATTTATTTAAATCCCAAATCTCATCTTCATTCATAATAATTTCAAATCTAAT
>CAWVYN010000190.1:0-1784 GCA_963934425.1 uncultured Flavobacteriales bacterium
CTAGCCGATTTGACAAAAAAGGAATTGTATATCAATGCGTTTGTGCTGGCTGTGGTGGGTATTCTGATTTTCCTACAACTGCTGGGGCAGTATCAAGTACGAATAATGCTGCTTCAGGCTCTCAATGTAATAGTGCGGTTTTCAAATTCAATTTTGATTTTCCTACTGCTATTTCCGATTTTTCTGCTCCTTGGGTTGGTTGTGACACTACAATTTCTTTTCAAAATTTGAGTATTGGAGCCGGCAACACAACTTATCAATGGTTTTTTGGTGATGGGAATTCTTCCGTTCAAAATAATCCAACACATTCCTATAATCAAAATGGGATATATGATGTAATGCTAATTACAAACGATCCTACTTCATGCAATCTTAGTGATACGGTTATCAAGAAAATTTATATTCTTTCCAATTCATCAAGCACAATTCAGAAGGTAGAAATTTGTAGAGATGAGCAAATTCAAATTGGATTACTGCCCGTTAATGATCCCACAATTTCTTATTTTTGGTTTCCATCTTATGGTTTGAGTAGTATCACAGCTTCCAATCCGTTTGTCACTACCGATTCCACAATTTTGTATCAATTACTTATTTCAAATGGAAATTGTACCGATACAGTTTTTCAATTAGTTGAGGTAAATGCTATAAATGTTGATGCCGGAAATGACACTGTATTTTGTAATAATCCTATTTTACTGAGTGCAAATACGCAAGGTTTAGCCACTTTATTCTTGTGGTCGAGCAATAATTTATTTACCGATACACTTAGTTTAAATAGCTTTTTGCTTACAACAAATACCATGCAGTATTTTGTAAAAGTTACGGATGGAATTTGCCAGGCAACAGACAGTGTAGAACTTAAAACTCAAAATATTGACATTTCTCTTAGTGGAAAGTTTGAGATTTGTAATGGCGATTCTGCTTTTGTGAAAGCGAATAATTTACTACCTACAGTGCCATTAATTGCCTATAATTGGACTGCAACAACTATTTTAAACTTCAGCTTAGACTCTTCCTTTGTTTGGTTTTTCCCGGACTCTTCTATTTGGCTTTTTTTACAGGTGCAAAATCAAGATGGTTGTGAGCTCAAAGATTCTATTTTTATAGTGGTAAATTCATTTGCAATTTTTGATAGTATTTGGGCGAGTAGAAATCCAATTTACAAAGGAGAAAGTACTTTGCTGAATATTCAAACTATTGCTGCTAATGTGCTTTGGGAAACAAGTGATACAATAAAGCAAATTGAAGTTTGGCCAACAACCGATTCTCTTTTTAGGGTAGATATTTATACCGATTTTGGATGTCAAAGTTCCGATAGTATATATATTACAATTTTGGATGTTTTTTGTGATGAGGATAAAATTAAAATTCCTACCGCTTTTTCGCCAAATAATGATGATGAATTAATAAATGAGACTTATAGAATAAAAGATGATGATGGAATTATCACCTTCTTTAAGCTGGAAATATTTAATCGTTTTGGGCAAAAAGTGTATGCTTCCAACAACAAAAATGAAGAGTGGGATGGAACTTTCCAAAATGAATTATTGGCCCCACAAGTGTTTGATTTTTATTTAGAATTAGAGTGCTTTGGCGGCAAAAGATTATTCAAAAAAGGAAATATTACATTGATAAGATGAGAATTTTGCTATTCATATTGCCGCTTTTTTTTGCTTTTAATTTAAAATCACAAGATGTTCATTTCTCTCAATTTGCAGTTTCAAATATTGCACTAAACCCTGCTATTGTTGGTAATCAATCAGCGGACTTTAGAGCATCTTTTC
>CAWVYN010000191.1:0-1774 GCA_963934425.1 uncultured Flavobacteriales bacterium
CAACTTCTATATTTTGAAAGTTAGTATGCTCAAAAGTATAAGGAATAATTGCTACTGAAAAAGAAGTTTCCTTAGAGTTAACAACCGTTAAGCTCACGCCATTTACACAAACTGAACCTTTTTCCACTGTCATATTATCTGATTGCTTGTGCTCAAAAGTAAAAAGGTAAGAGCCATTTTCTTTACTAATTGCTGTGCATTTTGCCCTTTGATCTACATGACCTTGTACCATATGTCCATCAAGCCGATCGCACACTTGTAAGCTTCTTTCCAAATTCACTTTACTGCCAACTTCTAACAATCCCAAATTAGATTTCTCCAAAGTTTCCTTGATAGCGGTGACAGTATATTCGTCTCCATTAATTTCAACTACCGTTAAGCACACGCCATTATGCGCTATACTTTGGTCAATTTTTAACTCTTTTGTAATAGATGATTTTAAGCTAATAGACAAGTTATGTCCTTCTTTTTCAAGCGCAACAACTTCTGCTATTTTTTCAATAATTCCTGTAAACATTTAGTTCGCTTTTTTTGCATTTCCTCTTATCAAACTCACAGTTCCTCTTATTTGATAAGAGACAATCCCATTTAGGGTTAACTTATTTACTATGCAAACATAAAAATAAACTGCTTCACTGCAGTCGGCCTTTTCACCTCTTTTCTCCCCATTCCAATTTATTGCTGCATTATTAGTTTCAAAAACCATTTGCCCCCATCGATTATATATTTTCATATTTACACTTTCGATATGTTTGTTTTTTATCGGCACAAAAAAATCATTCACATTATCATTATTTGGAGAAAACACATTTGGCAACTCATATTCTGGGCAATTATCTATACAAATTTGATTGCTAATAATACTTTCATTTCCAAAAGAATCGGTAGCAGTAACTACATAACAGCCAGCAATAGATTGTAGATTTTCATAAAAATAATAAGTACTATCCATTGTAGCAATAAACTTTTTATCATTTTCTTCAAAAAGATAAATAGTGTAATCTTCCGTATCCTCCAAGCAAGTACTATCACTCTCTAAATAGAAATGTATTACAGAATTTTCGCAATCTTCCATAATTGTTATTTCTGGTGGGCAAGGAGGTGTACTATCAATAGGAGAGTCGCACAACGTATTACTTAAATTGATAAGTGGATTAATGGTTTTTGTGCCAGAATACCTACCGATTGCTCTTACAAAATAACAATACAGTTCTCCATTTTTCAACCCTTCATCCAAATAAAAATTATCTGTTATTGAGGTGATAGAATCGTAAGTTGTAGCATTTGGATTCTTCCTAAAAATAACAAAAGCGGTATCCTTCCAAGGAACATTACTTTCAATATGCAAAGCAATGGCATTATCTTGCGGACTTAAACTTAGCCACTGAGATGAAGCAGAAGATTCTCCCATCAAACTAAGGCCCATCGTCGATAATAGCTGAATTTTATAAAAATATTGTGCGTTATTAGCCGTAATCCCACCATCATAATAAGTAGTATCGTTTATACTAGAAGGAGTAAAAATGGGAATAAAATTTATTCCATCATTGGATCGAGAAAGTTCGTAATAATTATTGGGAGAAAAAACCACATCTTTTGGTTTGCTCCAAGCGACATACATTGTATTTGAAGAATCCGGATGATTTACACTCACATTGGTAATTAGGGGGCTAAAATTTAGAAGTTCAGCACATGCCTCTTCCGACACAATACTTTCTGCTCCATCTACAAATTTTGCTACAATTCGATAGCAATAATTCACCCCTTCACTTAT
>CAWVYN010000192.1:0-1745 GCA_963934425.1 uncultured Flavobacteriales bacterium
CAGTTCCACTAAGGTGCGTATGCGAAAAACCATACAAAATAGAATCAGAATAATGATAACCACCACAACCATCCCAACCTTCCAAACGACTATCTGGGCTGAGCTGTACCATACCAAAAGGAGCACTTGCTCCTGGATAAGTATGGCCGTGCCCACCAGTACCAATAAAAGGATTTACATAATCAGTTAAGTGCTTTTGTTCTTTTTGACAAGACACAAAAATTAGAAGAATAAAAGGGAGTATTTTTCTCATTTATTCTATAATTATTATTTCATCTACAAAAATCCAAGCATCTGAACCAGCAGCAGGATGTTCTTTAGGTAATTTACCAACTGTTTTAGCACTTACTTTCACGTATTTAGCTTTTGTGTTTTCTTCTTCAAAACTAAAAGTATGCTTAAACTTCCCTTCTTGCATTAAGTCAATTTCATTATGAATAGTTTCTAATTTTGTAAAATTTTCTCTATCATCAGAAACAAAATAACTTACAGAGGTTGGTAATACAATCCAAGATAAATAGTATTGAAAAAAGGTAGTGTTAATTTTTGAAAATGTGATTATTTCACCCAAATCAATAATCACCTCCATATCAGTTCCAGAGAAACCTTGATAGTATCCATCTCGGAAATTTTCTGTACTTCCCAAAAGCCCATCTGTCAAATTATTATCACCTGTTCCTTTGTAATGTTTGTTGTAAGGGATAGTATAATTTACCTTTTTCCCAGTGGCAATATGCATGATTATTTCTTGCTCAAATTCTCCGTAGAGTTTTTCGTTCTTAAATCCTCTGGCTTTTAAAGTAGTGGTAGTATTTACACCAAAAGGAGTAGTATAACCTTGCCAAGCGCCACTATTTAAGCTGTATTCCAAACGCATATCAGCACTACCTTTAAAAATAGAAACGGAAAAACTATCGGCATTAAAAACAGCTGTAGAGGTAATAGGTACACTTTCAAAACCATAGTTTACGCCCAAAGCATCCAATTTAGGATAGTGTTTTTGTACTCGAGAATAAAAATCTTCATAGTCTTTTTCAGGAGCACTCCAAAGCACTTCACTCATAGCTAAAATCCTTGGAAATACTTTACTGTCCACCAATTCTTGGGGGGCTCTTTCGCTCCACATATTGCACTCCCCTCCTAAAATATGTTTAGCTTCTTCTGCTGTTAATTCCACTGGAATTGGCTCATAATGATAAACCTCTTTCAAATCTGTTGCATCCAAACCATAATCAAAATAACAATGTGATGTTGGTGACATAATCGCATCGTGCCCACTTTTAGCGGCGGCTATTCCGCCTTCCTCTCCTCTCCAAGATTGCACTGTGGCAGAGGGCGCTAAACCTCCTTCTAAAATCTCATCCCAGCCAATGAGTTGTCTTCCATTTTTATTCAAGAATTTTTCAATTCTTGTAATAAAATAGGATTGCAATTCATGTTCATCATGCAAGTTTTCCTCCTTGATTCTTTGCTGACATTTTTTACAATGTTCCCATCTGTATTTTGGGGCTTCATCCCCTCCAATATGAATGTATTTAGATGGGAAAAGTTCCATTACTTCCTTTAGTACATCTTCCATAAAAGTAAAAACACTATCATTACCAGCACAATAAATATCTTTGTAAACGCCCCATTCAGTGCCTACTTTTATACTTTCTCCTGTGCAAGAGAGATGGGGATAAGACGCAATAGCAGCAACAGAATGCCCTGGAAATTCAATTTCAGGAACTACCGTGATGTGCCTT
>CAWVYN010000193.1:0-1709 GCA_963934425.1 uncultured Flavobacteriales bacterium
GCTGCTACTACTACTTTCTGGGAATACAGAGGAAATGAATATAAAATGAATATTATTGACACTCCAGGCCATGTGGACTTTACAGTTGAGGTGGAAAGATCACTAAGAGTATTAGATGGTGCCGTTGCACTTTTTTGTGCGGTTGGTGGTGTAGAGCCACAATCAGAAACAGTGTGGAGACAAGCAGATAAATACAATGTGCCAAGAATCGGTTTTGTAAATAAAATGGATCGTGCAGGGGCTGACTTTTTTGAAGCGGTTAGCCAAATTAAAGATAGATTAGGAGCAAATCCTATTCCTTTGCAAGTTCCAATTGGTTCTGAAGCAGAATTTAGAGGAGTTGTTGATTTGATTAATAATAAAGCAATTGTTTGGAATGAGGAAGATATGGGAATGACTTTTGAGGAAATCGATATTCCTGAGGATTTGAAAGATACTGTGTCTCATTGGAGAGAAAAACTGGTTGAATCAGTTGCCGAGCAAGATGATACTTTATTAGAGAAATTCTTTGATGATCCGGATAGCATTACAGAAGCAGACATGATGATGGCTATCCGTAAAGCAACCATTGCTATGGATATCACGCCAATTCTTTGTGGCTCTGCTTTTAAAAATAAAGGGGTTCAAACCTTATTAGATGCTGTAATGTCTTACCTTCCTAGCCCACTAAATGTTGGTTCAGTTGAAGGCACTCATCCAGACACGGATGAAGTAGAGAAAAGAGAACCAAATTCATCTGAACCCATGTCGGCTTTGGCATTTAAAATTGCAACCGATCCTTATGTAGGTAGATTATGTTTCTTCAGAATGTACTCAGGAAAATTAGATGCAGGTTCATATGTAATGAATGCAAGAACAGATAAAAAAGAAAGAATTTCAAGAATTTTTCAAATGCACTCTAACAAGCAAAATGCAATCGATTGTATTGAAGCTGGTGATATAGGTGCAGCTGTTGGTTTTAAAGATATTCGCACAGGAGATACCCTTTATCAAGATAAACCAGTAGTTTTAGAATCAATGACTTTTCCTGATCCTGTAATTGGGGTTGCGGTTGAACCAAAAACACAAGCGGATGTAGATAAACTAGGTGTTGCACTTGGAAAATTAGCAGAGGAAGATCCTACTTTTACTATTCGTACAGACTCGGATTCCAACCAAACTATTATTTCTGGAATGGGAGAGCTTCATTTAGAGATTATTGTAGATAGACTAAAAAGAGAATTCAAAGTAGAATGCAATCAAGGTGCACCACAAGTCTCTTATAAAGAATCTATTACATCCTCTGTGGAAACAAGAGAGATTTACAAAAAGCAATCAGGTGGTAGAGGTAAATTTGCCGATATTCAATTTGAGTTATCGCCAATGGATGCCGATTTTGAAGGAGATGGCCTGCAATTTGTAAATGAAATAAAAGGTGGAAATATTCCAAGAGAATTTATTCCATCTGTACAAAAAGGATTTGAAATGGCTATGAAAAATGGTGTTTTAGCGGGTTACCCAATCGACACCATGAAAGTAAGATTATTTGATGGTTCTTATCATGATGTAGATTCTGATGCTTTATCCTTTGAAATTTGTGCTAAAATCGCTTTTAAAGGCGCTTGCAAACAAGCAAAACCTGTACTTATGGAACCAATCATGAAATTAGAGGTTGTTACTCCTGAGGCAAATACAGGAGATGTAGTTGCCGATTTGAACAGAAGGAGAGG
>CAWVYN010000194.1:0-1704 GCA_963934425.1 uncultured Flavobacteriales bacterium
ACCGCTTCAATTATGGCACGTATACCAAAAATAAAGTTCTTTTCTTCTTCTTGATTACTCTTCTGTTCCCTCATCTTTTTCTTTAAAAGTTATTTTAGCTTCAATTTCGGGAATATCTCGAATTTCAATTTCCTTACTCAGTTCTATTCGTTTATCAATTAATTCTTGAGTCAAAATCTTTTTATTTCGTTTTTCCATAGGAGGGTTTAGCATTTCAGCTCCTTCAAAATCAATGACACTTTTTAAAATATCTCTTGGTAATTGCGATCCTGCTTTTTTGAGTGTGTCTAAAAATTCATCTGCAAAATATTGGTCAATTTGGATTCTTCTTTTGGTAGTGTGTGCAAATTTCCCAATTATTCTGCAAATATCATCTCTCTCCTCAGGACTTAATTTCTCTACTAATTCAAAATCCTGGATTCTCTTTAAACTCAGAATAATAGGCTCCAAAGCATCTTTTGTTATTACATAAACATTATAATCTCCCATGTTATATGTAAACTGTTGGATTACTCCTAAAGTGTTTGATGGGACAACTAAAAATAATTCCTTTTTTACATCAGCATGCTTTGCATATTTTTTCAGATTTTCAGTTTGTGATTTTATGTATTTAGGAAAATTACTTAAATCATCATTTGAAGGGCTTTTTGCATCAAAAACAATTAGTTGGCTTGAGATCTCAATAGTGTTGTCCGGTTTATTCCTAGGATATGGAAATTTTTCTTGAGGAATGTATTTGAGAAGAAGATTCTTGCAAATCATTTGTATGTGCTTTTCCACATCTTTTTCGTGTTCTCCCCAAAGTTTTTTCATTTTCTCAAAATGATCGCCCTTTTCTTTTACTCTTTCATCATTCAATCTTTCTTTTTCTTTTTCTAATGATTCCTGTAAAGTATTGCTTTTATCTAATGACTTACTTAAGGTTTCATTTCTTGCCTCCTCTTTGTTTTCCAGAGTAGTGTTTTTAGTTTTTAAAGTATTTCTTTCGGCTTCAGTACTTTCTAATTTTGTGCGTAGAGTAATGTTTTGGGTTTTGAGTTGTTCAAAATCAATGGTTTTCGCATTGGCCAATTCAATGTTTTGTTGGTATTGTTTTATAGATTCCTCTTTAGCTGAAAGCGACTTTTCTAATTCTAAGATTTTATTTTTATCCTCAATTACTGCGCCGTCAATTGGTTTTGGTTTGGTTATATAGTTCAGAATGCTAAATATGACTATCACTGCTAGCAGTAAGATTATTGCTATTTCCATCTGTGTTTATTTTGTGTTATAAAATGAGGACTAAAGTACCAACTTCTATTAGGCTGTACAAGTCAATTACTTCTTTATTTTTCATTCGTATACAGCCATGTGATGCAGGGCTCCCTAAGCGCCCTTCTTCTGATGTGCCGTGTATATAAATATAGCGTTTATAGGAATCAATACCATTGCCTTTATTTTTCCCTTTTTCCAACCCTTCCAGCCAAAATATTCTACTAGTTACATCATCTGTTTTACTTGTACTGTCATCCGTATATATAGTAGCAATTTTCCCATAAAAAACTCTGCCGACCAATTTGCCATTTATTGGAGTTTTTTCGCCATATTTTTGTTTTACTTTATGTAGGCCAAGTGGAGTTTTATTGCTCCCCGCTTCACTTCCTATTCCGTAAGCTGAGGAGGAAATGACATATTCTTTAATAATTTTATCATCTTTTATATGAT
>CAWVYN010000195.1:0-1704 GCA_963934425.1 uncultured Flavobacteriales bacterium
ACTACAGAGAAGTTAAGCTTTGTTGGTAGGGAAGAAGGGATTTCAGCTTATGCTACGGTATTGATACAAAAAAATTAAACCCTAGATTCTTCTTTTGTTTGTCATCCCTAAGGTATACTTGCATTTTTGCTTTGGCACAAACAATTCCTTTTTTGTTAATAGCCTCAACATTATGCCAAACCTCAAATTTACCTATTTTATCTAATGCTTTTTCAGCAAGAGAGATATCCTCTTTTGTGATTTTGAAATATAGTTTTAAGGAAGTGTCTGCTGGGTGTAAATATTGTATTTCAGCAGATTTTAACCAAATAATAAGTTTGCGATTCTTGTTTGTAAATATGTGATAGTACATGGTTGGGAAGTAAGGATCACAAGCTGAGAAAATACTTCCTCCAAAAATGGTTTTATGAAAATTGATGTTAAATAATGCCCTTCTTATTACTACTCTCATCTGCATAAAATCATCAGAAATTTCCTTTAATACTATACGATTAAAAAGCAATGGCGGAAAAATATTCAACACAAACTTGATGGCGAATTTTGGCGTTTTCATACTACAAAAATAACTAATTGCTACAAAAACTCTTTTCAAATTAATTATTATATTTTTACAATAAATTAAAAACATCATAAAAATGAAAAACTACATCACGGAATTTATAGGCACATTTTTTTTAGTGCTTACTATAGGCTTAACTGAAGATCCATTTGCAATTGGCACAATGTTAATGGTAATGGTTTATATGGGAGGCCATATATCTGGTGCACATTATAATCCAGCAGTAAGTATAGCTATGATAATTAGAGGATTACTTTCTGTAAAAGAAGCGATTAATTATATCTTCTCGCAATTAGCAGGAGCAATCTTAGCAGCACTTTTAGTGAATTGGTTGGGGGGTGCAGTTATGGAAATAGCACCAAGCAATTCTGCTTCCGTTTTACAAATTCTTGTAGTAGAAGCCATCTTTGCCTTTGCACTTGTTTTGGTAATTTTAAATGTAGCAACAAATTCAAAAACAGAAGGCAATTCCTATTATGGTTTAGCAATTGGTTTTACAGTGATGGCAGCAGCATATACTGGCGGTAAAATTTCAGGAGGAGTTTATAATCCTGCAGTTGGAACAGGGCCAATATTAGTTGATGCAATAATGGGAGACGGAAATACCTTATCTAATTTATGGTATTATCTTGTTGGTCCAATAGCAGGTGCGGTATTAGCCACTTATGTATACAAACTTACTACTGATTAAATGTTAATTTAAAGTGGTAAATTTCTTGAGATTCCGTAAAAATTAGAGCAATTTAGGTATAAGAATTATATTTTGGATAGAATAAAATCTTCCCTTTCTTCAATAGTTAATTTTGGTATTTCTATTAAAGTATAGCCAAAGTATTGGTAAGTAGAAAGCAGAAAGTTTTCAATTATTTTTGCTTTTTCAATATCCTCTTTTCGTTCACTATCATTTGTGTAAATTTCTTTCCAAATAGGAGTGTAAAATACATTGGAGTTGAATTCGCAATTTTTTATTACATCTAATATTTCGGCAGAAGTTTCTAAATTATTTACTTTTAGGTATGCAACACAATCAATTGCGCTTCTGTCAAAAAAACAGATTTCATCTTTAGGAATACTTGCGTATTGTTTGGCGCGTTTGCTTGAAATTAAATTTTCAAAAGCAATTTGATTTTTCCAAGGAAGAATTT
>CAWVYN010000196.1:0-1679 GCA_963934425.1 uncultured Flavobacteriales bacterium
CTGCTATAAGTTGCAGATAAACAAACTCAAAACCATTAGGCACAATAAAGCCAATAATCAAAATGGTGATAAGGTGAGTGAATAATGCCAATCGCGTATCGAAGAACGCTTTTAATACAATTGGTAAAATACAAAAAGGAATCAGATATAAAAAATTAGAATTCCATTTTAAAGTAAAGGAAGTAAGCACAATCATACATACAATAAGCAGTAAAATGAGTGTTACTTTTGTGCTGTCTTGCAATACCTCTGGGCGGTATTGTTTTAAAAACAAAAACAGAATTAGAAAGGCAACAAACACTAATAATACTTGCCCAAGCAAAACAAAATTCACAGAAGCCTTGCTCCAATGCTGATTCTCAAATTCCTTTTGATAAGAAGAGAGTGTCTGAAATTTATCATCATTTACCAATTCGCCTTTCTGAATTACAATTTGTCCTTTTTGCAGCATCCCTCTAGAACCTACAATATTACTTAATTCAGAAGCCAACAGCTTTTCTGTTGCTAGTTTATTATAAAATACATTATGATTTAGTGCTTCCAAAAGAAGTGGGACGATAAAATTAGATTCTTGCATGGAAAGTTTTCCTAATGCATTGATATAATCTACTGCTGAATTAATAGTGAAAAGTTTATCTAATTCTTGTTTCTCAGCAATATTTTCTTTTTGTAAAAGCACTAAGTAGCCTTCCTCCTTCCACTGAAACTCATCAGAAAGCTGTACAATTCCATTATTATAAAGATACTCCAAAACACTTAAACCATATTTTGCCAAACTATATTTTCTACTTACAGCTTCTTGTTTTCTTTTCCCAAACAAATTAAAAAATGTAAATCCTTTGTCTTTCTTTATTTTTTTGTCCTCTGACCATTTTTCCTCAAAATTTTCTACAAATTCTACTCCCTTTTGCTCAAAAGTACTTTCATCAAAAACAAAAATGGGTAAATTATCATTGATTACTTCTTCTCTTTCTTTTTGTAGTTCTTCTTGTGTTTTTAAAATTGGAAAATCAAATGAAGTAATAATTGTTTCTTGCATCCATGGCTTTCCTTTTGAATATTCGTATTCAAAATTTATTTGCCTAGGAAAAAAATAAACAATCATAAATAGAGTTAGAAGAAATAATAGCGATTTAAAAATGGAGTCGTGATTATCACGAATAGAAGAAAAAACCTTTTTCATAATGAGTTAATGTCAGTAGCGAAAATAAGTATAATTTACATAAATTCGCACCAAATTTAAAATCTTAAAAATTTTATATAATGAGAGAAGTAGTAATTGTAGCAGCAGTGCGTACACCAATAGGAAGTTTTGGAGGAAATTTATCATCTGTACCAGCAACTAAATTAGGTGCTACGGCAATAAAAGGGGCAATGGAAAAAGCAGGAATTGATGCTAATATTGTAGACGAGGTATTTATGGGGAATGTTTTGCAAGCTAATTTAGGGCAAGCACCTGCTAGGCAAGCTGCAATCTTTGCAGGACTTTCTCAAGATGTTCCTTGTACTACTATAAATAAGGTATGTTCATCAGGAATGAAATCAATAATGTTAGCCGCACAAACAATTATGTGTAAAGATAATGATATTGTAATAGCTGGGGGAATGGAAAATATGTCAATTGTACCTCATTATTTTGCAAAGGGAAGATTGGGGCAAAAATTAGGCAATATGCAATT
>CAWVYN010000197.1:0-1606 GCA_963934425.1 uncultured Flavobacteriales bacterium
CAGGAATGATGGATACAATTTTGAATTTAGGATTAAATGAAAAAACAGTAGAAGGGTTTGCACAGCAAACAAAGAATCCCAGATTCTCATGGGATTCATACAGGAGATTTATTCAATTATTTGGCAAAGTTGTATTTGGAGTAAATGATGAGAAATTTGATCATGTTTTAGATTCTGCTAAAAATAAACAAGGAGTGACTGATGATAGTAAACTAAGCGTAGAATCATTGAAGAAAATTGTTAAACAGTATAAGAAAATTTGTGAAAAACATACAAAGAGAAAATTTCCTGATTCACCTAATGAACAATTGGGATTAGCAATTGAAGCCGTTTTCAAAAGTTGGATGGGAGAAAGGGCAGTGGTTTACAGACAAGCAAATAAAATTACAAAAGATATTGCAAATGGAACCGCAGTAAATGTAGTAACTATGGTTTTTGGAAACATGGGGGATGATAGTGCAACTGGAGTTGTATTCACAAGAAATGGAACTGATGGAAAAAGAGAACTTGAGGGAGAGTATTTGACCAATGCGCAAGGGGAAGATGTTGTTGCAGGAGTGAGAACTGGGAAAAATATTGATAAATTAAAAAAAGAAATGCCACGATCGTATAAAGAACTTAATAATGCTTGTACAAAACTTGAGAAACATTTCAAAGAAGTTCAAGATATGGAATTCACTATTGAACAGGGTAAATTCTATTTATTACAAACAAGAAACGCAAAACTTGCTGCACAATCATATGTGAAAACATCTGTGGATATGATAAAAGAAAAATTGATTGATCAGAACAGAGCTTTAACACGAATTCCTCCAGAACAATTAGAGCATTTGTTACACAAAACTATTGACGAATCAAAAATTAAAAAATTCAAAAAAATAGCAACAGGAATTGCTGCCTCACCTGGAGCTGCAAGTGGAATTGCCATATTTGATGTCAAAAAAGCAATTGAATTAGGCGAAGCAGGAGAAAAAGTCATTTTAATCAGAAAAGATACAAAACCTGAAGATGTTCCAGCATTTTTTAAATCAGAAGGAATTCTAACAAGTAGTGGCGGAAAAACATCACATGCATCAATAGTATCAAGAGGAATGGGAAAATCATGTGTGGTTGGATGTAAAGAATTAGAAATTGATGAAGGGCGGAATCGATGTAAGGTAAATGGAATTACTATAAAGGATAGAGATGCAGTCACAATTAATGGTACTACTGGAGATGTATTTCTGGGCAATGTTCCTCTAATCAAACCAAAAAAGACAAAAGATTTTGAAACAATTCTTTCATGGGCAGAAAAAACAAAAAAAATAGGAATTCGCGCAAATGCAGACACTCCATTATCTGCAAAACTTGCCAGAGAATATGGTGCAAAAGGAATTGGGTTATGTAGAACCGAGAGAATGTTCAATGAAAAAGGTAGGATAAAATTATTTGTTAAAATGATTATGGCTCAATCAAAAGAAGAGAGAAGCCAAGTACTCAAAACATTGCAACAATTACAGAAAAGTGATTTTATTGGAATTTTAAAGGCAATGGAAGGATATAAAGTCACAATCAGATTATTAGACCCACCATTACACGAATTTTTACCAAATCCTGAAGAGTTGAA
>CAWVYN010000198.1:0-1572 GCA_963934425.1 uncultured Flavobacteriales bacterium
ACCTGCCTTCAACTGAGTCCCCTCCAATTTCCTGCCCATTTCCATCTACTAAACAGGGCTGTATTCCAGGCAGTGGTAATGTAGCAAAAGTTGGTTTTGATGGAGTAACTCCAGCTAAATTAGATATCATAATCCCACCAGTTTCTGTTTGCCACCAAGTATCGACTATTGAGCAATTATTTTTACCTATTTCTTTGTTGTACCAATGCCAAGCATCCTCATTAATAGGCTCACCAACCGTTCCTAAAACTTTTAAGGAAGACAAATCATAAGGACCTACAAACTCCATACCTTTTGCTTCCAAAGCACGAATAGCCGTTGGGGCTGTATAAAATATATTGACCTTATTTTCCTCCACTATTTGCCAAAACCTTCCTGCATCAGGATAAGTAGGAACCCCCTCAAACATTATGGTCGTAGCGCCTGCTAAAAGCGGACCGTAAACAATATAGGAATGTCCAGTTATCCAGCCAATATCAGCCGTACACCAATAAATATCACCTTCAGCATATTGAAAAACATTTCTGAAAGAATATTCAGTATAAATCATATATCCAGCAGTGGAATGTTGTATGCCTTTTGGTTTACCAGTAGAGCCAGAGGTATATAAAATAAACAGAGGATCTTCTGAGTCCATAATTTCAATAGGACAATCAGCAGTTACTTTTTTTATCTCATCATGCCACCAAATATCTCTTTCATTTTGCATGGCGATTTCACTTTTTGTGCGCTCCAAAACAATACATTTTTCGATTGATGGAGTAGATTGCATTGCATCATCAGCAATCTCTTTGAGTGGCGTGATTCTTTCTCCTCTAAACCCGCCATCAGCTGTAATTAAGACATTACAAGTGGCATCATTAATACGATCGGATAGTGATTTTGCAGAGAAACCGGCAAAGACAACTGAATGAATAGCCCCAATTCTTGCGCAAGCCAAAACGGCTATTGCAAGCTCTGGCACCATAGGCATGTAAAGGCAAATCCTATCTCCTTTTTTTGCCCCATTATTTTTAAGAACATTAGCAAATTTACACACCTCAGCATATAATTCTTTGTAAGACAAACACCTGCTTTGTTCGTTTGGATTATTGGCAATCCATTTTATTGCTATTTGATCACCTTTTTTTTCTAAATGCCTATCTAAGCAATTCTCAGTTATATTGAGTTTTCCCCCTTCAAACCATTTTATTTCTGGCTTTGTAAAATCCCACTGCAATACGGTATCCCATTTTTTTTGCCAAGTGAAGTTGTTGGCTTTCTCATCCCAAAACTTCTTAGGATGCTCGATACTTTTAGCATACTCTTTTTTATATTCTTCAAATGATGTGATATTATTTTCCATAAAGGGATAATTTTAGTATTGTCAAATATATAATTATTTAACATTTTGGTAATATATTGTTTGATACTTTTTGTAGTTTAGCATCTTGAATTTAAAAACAAAAACTATGAAAAAATTATTACTATTAATGAGCATGATTCTTACAATTAGTATTAATGCACAGACTTGTTTTGAGTTATTCTTTTCAGAATATGTAGAAGGATCTAGCCAAAACAAAGCAATTGAGG
>CAWVYN010000199.1:0-1561 GCA_963934425.1 uncultured Flavobacteriales bacterium
AATTTTCTAAAAAGAGATATACTTCTATTGATCCTACTCATTTTACTCCAATAATTGATGGAATGCAAATGGTATTGGAAGATGAAGATGGAACGGCAAAAAATTGTAGGGTAGAACATTTAACTATTTGTGGAAAAACAGGAACAGCCGAAAACACATCTAGGAATGGAGAAGATCATTCCATTTTTATTGCTTTTGCTCCTAAGGAAAATCCTAAAATTGCAATTGCTGTATATGTTGAAAATGGCGGCTGGGGTTCTACTTGGGCTGCTCCAATTGCAACTTTTATGATTGAGAAATATCTGAAGAATGAAATAAGCAACAAAGATTTGGAAGAATTTATACTAAATGGAAATCTAATTTCAAACAAATGAGAAGGGCAAAAAAAATATTTGGAAATGTGGATTGGATAAGTGTTTCCTTATTTGTTTTACTTATTCTTTTTGGTTGGATAAATATTTACGCATCACAATACAATGACGACCAATCTTTACTTTTTGATTTTACTCAAAGGCACGGGAAACAATTGCTCTTTATTGGAGCTTCCTTTTTTGTTGCCTTTATCATTCTAATTATTGATTGGAAATTCTTTGAGGCATTTCCCTATTTCTTATATGGGGGGGTTATCCTATTACTACTTGGTTTATTTGTTTGGGGGACAACAAAAGGAGGTGCTACTTCTTGGTTTGAAATAGGGCATTACAAATTTCAACCATCTGAATTTGCAAAGTTCACTACTATTTTAGCTCTTGCAAAATACTTAAATACTCACAATATAAAAATGAAAGAATTCTCGACAAAGCTTAAAAGTTTTATTATCATTTTGCTACCCATGTTACTTATTATTCTACAAAATGATTTAGGAACAGCACTCGTTTTTCTTTCATTAATTCTATTACTTTTCAGAGAAGGGCTTTCTGGAAATATTCTGTTGCTAGGTCTTTCTTTAGGAATACTTTTTATTATTACGCTTTTAATAAACAAATTTATTTTTAGTAGCATTTTGGTGGTCATCTCCTTTTTATTATTTCTATTTTCTAGAAAAAAAAAGAAAGAATTATTTATTATTATAGCAGGGCTTTCTATGGCAATTTCTTTTGTTTTTTCGGTAAGTTATATTTTCAGTAACATACTAGCTCCTCATCAGGTGGAAAGGATCAATATTCTTTTAGGCAGAGAAATTGATCCGCATGGTTCGGGCTATAATCTTATTCAATCAAAAATTGCAATTGGCTCTGGTGGCTTTTTTGGAAAGGGATTTTTGGAAGGAACGCAAACAAGATTTGATTTTGTTCCTGAACAAAGCACTGATTTCATCTTTTGTACTATTGGGGAAGAGTGGGGCTTTTTCGGTTCTTTCATTTTTATTATTCTTTTTGTGTCGCTCTTGCTTAGAATAATCAATTTAGCAGAAAAACAGAGGTCCTCATTTTGTAGGATGTATGGGTATGGAGTTGCCTCTGTTTTATTCATTCATTTTGCTATAAATGTTGGAATGACAATTGGTTTGGCTCCAGTTATTGGTATTCCACTACCTTTTATAAGTTATGGCGGTTCTTCG
>CAWVYN010000200.1:0-1537 GCA_963934425.1 uncultured Flavobacteriales bacterium
GTAGATAAAAATAATTTAGCAGCAGAATAATCGGTAGTAATGGGTAGTTGCACATAGGCATCTCCAGCAAATACAACCAGCCCAATTCTGTCTCCTTCCAATTTATCGATAAGGCGAGAAATTGCCTGACGAGCTCTTTCCAGACGGTTGGGTTTTATATCCTCAGCCAACATACTATTTGACAAATCCAATGCAATCATCAAATCAACCCCTTCTCTTTTTACTTCCTCCATTTTGGTGCCAATTTGAGGATTGCTTATTCCAATAATTAAACTTAATATACAAGTAAAAAAAACTAAGAATTTTAAGTTTTCACGCCTTTTAGAAAAAGAAGGGATTAATCCTTTTTTAGCAAGCCCTTCACCAAATATTTTAAATGCATTGTTTTTCCATTTTCTATAATATATCATTAATAAAAGCAGAGGAATTAATCCGTAAAGCAGATTCAAAATTTCTATGTTTTCGTATCTTAGCATTTATGGAATAGATTTTAAGAAGGTAGTTTTCAAAATAAAGGAAAGACACAAAAACAACAAAGCTAATAAGGCAAAAGGTAAGAATTCTTCTTTTCTTTTATGATATTCTGTAGTTTCTATTTTAGATTTCTCCAATTTATTAATATCCTCATAAATCTGTGTTAAGGATTTATTATTGGTTGCTCTGAAATATTTTCCATCTGTAATTGTAGAAATATCCTGCAGTGTTTTTTCATCAATTTGCACTTCAATATCTTGGTATTGCACCCCAAAAGGAGTTTGAAAAGGGTAGGGCGCATATCCTTCCGTTCCTACACCAATGGTATAAACTCTGATGCCGAACTTTTGGGCAATCTCAGCAGCAGTGAGTGGTGCCACCAAACCCTGATTATTTACTCCATCAGTGAGTAAAATAATGACTCTACTGATTGCTTTACTATCTTTTAATCGGTTTACGGCTGTTGCCAAACCCATACCAATAGCTGTTCCATCTGCTATCATACCGCTTTTTATATCTTTAAATAAATTAATAAGTACATTATGGTCTGTAGTAAGAGGACATTGAGTAAAACTCTCCCCACTAAAAACAACTAAACCAATTCTATCATTCACTCTTTTTGAAATAAAATCAAGGGCCACATTCTTTGATGCTTCTAATCTGTTGGGTTTTAAATCTTCCGCAAGCATGCTTCCAGAAATATCCATTGAAAGAATGATATCGATTCCTTCTGTTGTAGTGTCTTCCCAGCTAGAGGTAGATTGTGGTCTTGCCAATGAAATAGTCAGCAAAGCACCAGCCAATAGTTTCAAAATAAAAGGAAGGTGAATCAGGTTATTTTTTAGAGTCTTAACACTTTCAATACCAGCTGTATCTGAAAACAAAATATCAGATTGTATTCTTTTTCTTTGCAAGAAATACCAAGTTCCAATTCCTGAGATAAGGAATAAAAGATAAAAATATTCAGGATTTACAAATGCGATATTAGTCATTTTGCACCTCCTTCTTCTTCTTCTTCTTCTTCTTCTTCTTCTTCTTCTTCTTCTTAGTGTTTTTTACAAAT
>CAWVYN010000201.1:0-1519 GCA_963934425.1 uncultured Flavobacteriales bacterium
TAATATTGGTGAAAATCCTATTTACAAGTCAAACGCTACAAATATTCCTATTTATCCAATTGCAATTGGAGACACAATACAAAGGCAAGATTTACTAATAAAAAATGTGCAATACAATGAAATTGCTTTTTTAGGAAATGAGTTTCCAATAGAAGTTCTGATAGCTGGATTTAATTGTAAAATGGAAGAGGTAGAATTCAAATTATATGAGGGAAAGTCACTTTTGTACAGGCAAAGTATTAAAATAAGTAAAGATAAATATCACTTAAAAATTCCATTAAAAGTTTTTGCAAAAGAAAAAGGATTACAAAAATATGTTTTGCAGATTTCTAACTTAGAATCAGAAAAAAACAAAGCAAATAATCGTTATGAGGTTTTTGTGGATATTCTCGATTCCAAATACAATATTCTTTTGCTTTCAGACAACTCCCATCCTGATATTGCAGCTTTTAAGAGTGTATTAGAAAAAAATCAACATTATAGTATTGAACATAAGAAACTAGAGGGCTTTAATCAAAACATTGAAAAATATAATTTGATAACACTTTTTGGCGTTCCAGCCAATTCCTATTCTGAAAAGCTAATAGAGATTATCAATTCCGATACTCCTCTTTTATTTTTTGTAAATACGAATACAAATCTTACTTATTTTAACAATCTTTATAAAGGTCTTGAAATAAAAAGTAAAAATACAATGCAAGAAGTTTTTGTTTCTGAAAATGAGAATTTCTCCTTTTTTACAATTTCTTCTGAGTTATCCAATTTCTTTTTGCAATTACCACCTCTTTATGCACCTTTTGGGAATTACAAGCTATCTTCTGTAGCGGAGGTGTTGTTAAAACAAAAGATTGGAAAAATAGAAACAGAAAAGCCCATCTTATTATTTGGAAATTCTTCAAATAAAAAAGTAGGAATTTTTGCTGGCGAAGGTTTTTGGAGATGGAAACTGGTGGAATATTCTGATCAAAAAGATAATAAAGCATTTGATGAGCTTTTTTCAAAAACGACACAGTATTTGCTTTTGCAAGATGATAAATCACATTTTAGATTAAAGTATGAGCACAAAATAAATGCAAACTCTCCTATAATGTTTGAGGCAGAATTCTACAATGAAAGTTATGAGCCCATTACAAAAAATGATATTTCTTTAACAATTAAGGATGCCAATGGTAAGGAGTTTCCTTTCACTTTTTCCAAATTAAATAAATCCTATAATCTTAATGTAGGTACTTTTCCTATTGGGGATTACTCATTTATTACAAAAGTAGAAGGAACAACTCAAAACAAAAAAGGGACTTTTAGTATTATTCCTTTCCAAGCTGAAATGCTAGAAACTAGGGCAAATCATCAATTGCTTTACAACTTAGCTTATCAAAGTGGTGGTAAAATGTTTTTTCCAAATCAAATTGGAGAATTAATAAAAGAAATTACTAATTCAAATAATAATAAAACAATTATACATATTAAGGAAAAAGTGCAAGAGATGATAAATATTCAATGGATTTTATTTACTTTGCTA
>CAWVYN010000202.1:0-1501 GCA_963934425.1 uncultured Flavobacteriales bacterium
AAGCTGGTTTTAAGGATGCTTTTGTAAAACCACTCTTAGATGGCAAACAAATCTCTATTGAGAAGGCGAAAACGCTTTCCAAATAAATATATAACAGATAATAGAAAAAGCCCACAATTGTGGGCTTCTTTTGTTATTGCTTTTCAACTTTTCTTACTACCTTCATAAACTTCAAACTTCCTAAAGCTACATTCCAATTTTCCATTCATTACTTTTATTTTTTTTGAAGGTCGTAAGCCAATAAACTTCATATTTTCAATATCGGATGAGATGAGCCAAATTAAGCAACCTTTGTAATTGTGTTTCAACGTATCTCCTACTTTTTCATAAAATTCATCTACTTCTATTGGAATTCTTGCTCCATATGGAGGGTTGAATAGTACAAAAGTTCCTGCTTCTATTGTGGTGTCAAAAAAATTCTCCGTCTTTACTTTTATATTGTCAAACAGTAGTGCATTTTCAATATTTTCTCTACTGATTCTTACTGCTTTTTGGAAATTATCGCTTCCGGTAATTTTACCATCATAATGTGTTTCTTTTTCTAAAGATACTTCCTTAATCATTTTCCAAAGCTCTTCATCAAAATCTTTCCATCCTTCAAATCCAAATCGTTCACGGAAAATATTTACAGGAATATTATAGGCAATTAGTGCAGCTTCAATAAGTAAAGTTCCACTTCCACACATTGGATCATAAAAATCAGAGATTCTATTCCAATCACTTAATAATATAAGGCCAGCAGCTAATACTTCATTCATAGGAGCAGTCACTACATCTGATTTATAACCTCTTTTGTGTAAAGAATCTCCTGAACTATCAAGTGAAACTGTGCAAGTGTGCTTTGCAATATGCAAATTGACACTTACATCTGGCATCTCTGGGGCTACATTTGGTCGTTTATCAAATTTATTTCTAAAGGTATCTGCAATTGCATCTTTCATAACAAGTGAAGCATATTTGCTATGCGTAAATACTTCAGAATGTGTTGTAGCATGAGTGGCAAAAGTAGCATCTAAATCAAAGATTTCAGTCCAATCTATTTCACAAAGTTTTTTGTAAAGTTCTTTCTCATCATGTGCTTGAAAATGCGCGATTGGTTTTAGAATCCTGAGAGCTGTTCTTAGGTTTAAATTTGCTTTATACATAAAACCAGTATCCCCTTTAAAACTTACCGCTCTATTCATTGGTTTTACATTCTGAGCACCTAATTTTCTAAGCTCTTCTGCTAAGATTTCTTCTAAGCCAAACATTGTTTTGGCTAGCATATAAAAATTATCATTCTTCATTCGGCAAATGTAATGCTTATTAAGTAAAAGAAATCCTTAGATTTGTTCAAATAAAATTTAACTATGGATATTGCGAAATTTGACTGGATTATTATCATTTCTTTTCTGATATTAACTTTATTTATTGGTGTCTTAGTAGCAAAGAAATCAGGAGAAAGTTCTTCTCAATTTTTCTTATCAGGAAGAAATATGCCTTGGTGGCTTTTGGGACTTTC